>DPMX01000232.1 GCA_003540955.1 Gammaproteobacteria bacterium | reverse complement strand
GCAACGGAGCCCAAAAAATATTTCATATCTCTCTCCCGTCCGCTAATTAACCTAGGATTTCTGTATTCAGTTATCTATATAGAGCGAACGCCTCTCAACTTTATAGCCGCATTTAATCTCCAAGGCGAACTTTCATGTACCAACAATTAAAACAATCATCGTTATTAGTGCTATCGCATACTTCCGACTAGCTCGCCTCGCAATATTTCGCATCCGCAAACCTAAGTCACGGCTACCTACAGGGTACACGGACGACGCTTTGCGCTTCGGATACAACGTCGCGATCTTTCTTGAGTATATGGGCCACTGTAATCCAGCCGCAGTCGTCAACGACCTTTGATTCTTCGACCTGACCTTCTACAGTCAACGTATCATCAGCATATGCGAAGGAATAATATCTGAGGGTCAGTTTCTGAATGAAAATTCGCGGACCTAACCAATGGCTGATCGCTTGCGCGAATACAGCACCGTACATTTGCCCGTCAATAACGGGGCTCGCTAATGAACGCGCTTGTGCAAAATCCCGATCATAATGTAATCGGTGCCAATCCCACGTGGCTCCGCCGTAGGCAACAAGATCGGCAGCAGAGAAAGTCTTATCAAAAGAGGGCAAACTATCACCCACGTGAATTGTATCGACCGTGCGTGTCTCTGGGATTTTCACTTGAGAGGCTGGTACACGACAGTCTCGCGGTTTGTGGCAAGTAGCTCGCCTTTCTGATTGCAATAGCGCACGATAGATTCGACGAACAGTTGTGTGCCTCCTTTCGAAAACGAACGTTCCTGAATATTGTCCAACCTCCACTTTGCGCAGATTCGATCTGTAGGCAAAACGGACTGGAAAAACTCGTAGTCGTTTCCGACTCGTATCATGCGGCAGTCAGAAATAGGAAGATCCCACACGTGTCCTGCATAACCTTCAGCATTCTTTTTGATATCCGTATATTGGCAACTCTCACAAAGGAAGGTTGGAGGGGCAATTATGCTCGGGTACCCCGCTTCTTTTGCGTAACCATCGTCTCGGTACAGTGGGTTATCGTCTCCCAAGGCGACAGTAAAATATCGAATCGAAGCTCGACCAAGGTCTTCCGGAGCTTCGTACGACACTTCTTTGCCTATCCAACTCTTTATTGCTTCTGTTAGCAGGGCCATGACCTCTCCAATTGCAGGGGTGGCGCCTAGCCGATCACAGCAAGTGGGTCGACTTCAAGTAACATGCCTTCGCGCAATAAGGCATCACAAACGAGTCCGGTCGATACCGGGAACGGTTCCCTCAGTGCCTGACTTCTCACAGCGCCTACCTCACGGTAGTTCGACAATGCGCCGGGTACGACGTACTCGATTGTTTTAACCAAATTTCGTGTCGTACCGCCAGTCGCCTGTATCACTTTAAGGATATTGTCGTAGATGTACTCGGCCTGATTTCCGATGTTGCCTCGGTGCTCGACTTCTCCAGTTTCCGGATTAACCGAGCCTTGCCCCGCGAGGAAGAGAATATCGCCAGCCCTAACCCCCGGGCTATATGTAAGCTTGTCATAACGGGACCAGCCCGGGTTGATAGCGATCGGCGTGTCTCTGCTCGCAATAAAATCGTATTGTATGAGGGCTTCGGGATAGATCAATCGCGGCATTATAATTCCCGCAGCGGCTGGGTACACGGGACCTAGAAAGGATCGGCGGACCTCTCCGGTGCGGCGGTAGTCCGCAAGACCGTCTGGGGAGATGTACTCAACCGTCTTTACAACTTGCTCAAGACTAAGATCGAGATCACGCAGCATCCTCTCAGCTGTTGAGAAAATTACTTCTGTCTGAGCCACAATGTCATTTATGCCAACAAGGTTGCCGTCGCGATCTAGGGGCATAATTGTTGGCAAGAAAATCAGGCCCGACGATTTATTTGCTTCACGCGCCGGCTGTTCAATTGTCTTTTGATGATTGCGAGTTACTGCGGTGATTTCAATTTCGATAAAAGCATCCGCTCGGAGCAGGCTCTTTACCGGGACGGTGTTGACGGTCGGGTGATGAGAGCCAAAAACTTCCTTACGCACTGCGGCCGTTTCACCATAACGCTCAATGCCGTCAGGTTTTAGATATTCGACGATACGAACGACATCAGAAAAAGATCCACCAGCGGCCTCTAGAATAGCGCCAATTTTTTTGTACGCAGTGCGAGCTTGCGTTGCTATGTCACCGCGCACCACGATATGTTTTTCTATTTTGTCGAACTCGGATGCAGTGTGCCCAGACAAGTACAAACGGCCGCCAACGCTTAACCCCAGCGAGAATGAGTAACGAGAGTAATCGAACCAGGGAAAGTGCTTAGGTTTTATAGCAATCGCGTTAATACAAATTCACCCCGCGCCGACGAACAAATTCTGGTTCTTTTTATTGTCAGGCGGCCACCGCTGGGTTACGTCGCCAGGCATTGAGGATATCTGCGCTATCCACCACCCAGCCGAAACGAGTTCCCATCGTGGTTAGCGCCCATTCGTGACGTTCTGGGGCAATTTCGCCAGTGGCATCTCGAACAATGAAAGTACGAAAATCACGTTGGGAGGCATCACGTACTGTTGTCTCAACACAAATGTTTGTAGTAACGCCACAAACGACCAGATGTCGGATATCATGCGTCGTTAAAATTGAATTGAGCGGTGTCCCATAAAATGCGCTGTATCGATTTTTCTCAACGATGAAATCCTCCGCTCGTGGGGCCATTTCATCAATCAGTTCCGCGTCCCAACTGTCCTTGGCGCACATCTTAGCCTCAATCAATCCTGGCAACACTTCGTTGGTTATGACACCGCCGTCTCGGTAATCTTCACGCCATACAAGTCTCGTAAAGATAATGGGCACGGTATGAACTCGCGCAGCTTTGATCAGGTTTCCGCAAGGCTCTATCGCGGATTGGCACTGGGTAATATCAAAGCCTGCTGTCTTCGCTGAGCCCTCGTGGCGACAAAAACCATTCTGCATGTCGACAATTATAAGCGCCGTTCGAGCTGTCGGTGGTAATTTCACGGCAACATTCTCCACGTCCTACGAGTTATTTATATTCAAACGGAGTATAAAGTCCGCCGGCGGGAATATCGTGCACTGGGACAAACCGGTTAGCAGGCAATCCCTCATACGTTGATTCGTCAGCATCGAATTTTTCAACAGCGAAGGTAACCTCTGCCATGCTAAGCAGCAAGCACATAAGGTGTTTCTCAGCGTCTGGTAATTTATCTAACTGGAAAGCATCCAGATAGGCGATAACCGCCTCTAGACGTGGGACCACAAGGTCGTAGAAATGCCGCAACTCTTGCTCTGTACTCGCGTGCCTTTTAGCGACACGTTCCGCTTCAGTCGCCAGACACCATCCGGATTCTGCTAACGGCTCAAGATCGGCAAAGGCTTCAGGTAACATTAATGCATACCCTTACTCAATGGTTTGCCTGACTCCGTCGCGCCAGTGCCGAATTTCTTGTTCAACGGCCCAATAGTTATGCCGTACAAACATTTCTTCGTCTTGTAATACGACGGAGTCGATGGCTCCCGATTCGAGAGCTTCTTGGGTATGTTCGTGTGTCGTACCGTCTTCCCGTAGCGCATCGCGTAAAAGAATGCGCCCGTATTCTTCTGAAAACCTTTCTCCCGCCGTTTGAGGTTCCGGCATATGGATCTTAATCTCCCACAATAGGCGGTTTTCTGAGAGCGGCCAGAATTGATGCGTATGCCAGACGCCACCGAGTATGAGGATATTGGTGTTCGGAAAAAGATGCACAATATCGAATCCCCAATCCGGGGCATTACTGCTGTTGATGCCGGGTCCGGTCGGCTGATTGATCTCCCCTAACCGTGTGATCGAGCTGTATTTACCTAGAGCAAAAACCTCAACGTCTTGGGGCTTGTAATGCGGGTTGCCCGGCCAGTTACCGTATCGATGACGGTTATAAAGCCGCATATCAAATGATTCAACATGAGGGCGGTCTGGTCTATTGAATAACTTCGGCCATGTCTGCCCGTGCAGGTACGGAACGTGGTACACCTCCGATTGCGCATCAAGTGCTAGTTTCCAGTTTGAACGCTGAAAGGATTGGTAATGATAGCGTTGCGGTAATGCTTGGAACGGGTAATCCCTCAAATGTGCGGCGATAGGCCCCAAGTAAGTTTCTAACGACTCTTCCGGTTCGGCTTGAAGATTAATAAAAATGAAGCCCTCATAGACTCCAAGCGAAACCGGTGGGAGGTTTAGCTTTCCGCATAAAGGCTCCTTGAAATTACCCTCCTCCGGCACGAAAACCAAGTCTCCTTTACCGTCGTAGACAAAGCCATGAAAACGACAAGCCCAAGTGCAGGCACGCTGATTTCCCTTGTAGTCCCAGACCAGTTTGTTCCCTCGATGCCGACATACGTTGTGGAACGCACGGATTTCACCATCTCGCGCCCGGACGATGAGAATAGAGGCTCGTGCGGCGTGGATTTCACGAACGAGGTAATCCCCTGGGTTAGGTATTTCGTCAACGGTGCCGACCGTCAACCAGCAGCGTTTGAAAATTGCCTCTCGCTCCCACTCAAACCATTGCTGGGAGATAGCGGGCTCGATTGCCACTGGTCCAGTGCCTATCTGGGCGAACTTTTCTCGCCAACGAGAGCCGAGATCGGGGGGCAGTGGAGTCAGTTCGAGTGGTTTAGGATTGCTGGCCACTGCAAAAACATGCCGAAGGAATGCTCTTACGTCAACCCCCATGGGAAATCTTTTACTATCTGCTGGTACCCGCCTGGTCCGAACCCGGGTCGCCCTCGTGCCCACTACAGTTGGTCGCGCAACACACGCCGCAGTAGTTTCCCCGTGGGATTCCGCGGTAACTCTTTGATAATCCGGTATTCCTTCGGGATCTTAAAGTTCGATAACAGAGCTTTACAATGGGCTCCGAGTGCGGCGAGGTCAAGTTCTGGATGCTCGCTCACTAAAAACGCGACGACCCGTTCGCCCCAGTGCTCGTCCGGGATGCCCACAACGGCGGCCTCCGATACTCCCCCGAACGCAAGTAATGCGTTTTCGACTTCCTTGGGGTATACATTAACGCCTCCCGTAATAATCATATCTTTCGCCCGCCCATCTATGTACAGGAATCCATCCTCGTCTTGCCATCCGAGATCTCCCGCAGTCACCCACCCATTGCACCACGCCTGCGCAGTTTCATCCGGCTTATTCCAATAACCATTGAATAAATAGGGAGAACGCGAGTAAACGTATCCCTTGTCCCCTGCCGATAATTGCTGGCCATCCTCGTTCAGAATTGCGATCTCAGTGCATGGGAATGGTTGGCCTACGCTGTCCGGTTTTCGCAGGATATCCGCAGGTCGAATGTTGCATACGATTCCCGCCTCAGTAGAACCGTAGCATTCGTATAAAACACCTTCACCAAAGTAAGTAACCATCCTTTCTTTCGCTGGCTGAGGTAGCGGCGCTGCGTTCGAGATAATCGTTTTAAGGGCCGGGAACCGACGACGATTAAGCTTTGCTGAAGGGAGAGCAAACAGAGCACTAACGTGAGTAGGGACAACGAATATATTTGTCGCATTCGATGTTTCCAGCTCATGTAGCAATCTTTCGGGGTCGAAGCTAGAGAGGATGGTACAGCAGCCCCCGGTGAATAAAGGCGCTACGCCGAAAATAAATCCTCCACCATGGTATAGCGGAGCGACAGCTATTGAATGGTCATCGGCACCATAGCAACCATATTCCGCGGCTGCTGCAAGAAAACTGAGCGCCCTTGATCGATGTGAAAGCATGATGCCCTTCGGTTGTCCTGTCGTACCGGAGGTGTAAGAAATCGCGAAGCTCGATCCGTCGGAAACCGCCGGAATATCGACTGAACATACTGCGGAGTCACGCCACTTATCATAACTTGAGCCGAGCACATACACCCGGTCGTCCGATATGATGCCCGCCGCTCGTGCTATTTCTTCGCATGTTGGATGGACGAATATCGCATGCGATTGACTGTCGATCAGAAGAGCCTGAAGCTCTGCCGCTTTTGTGTGCGAGTTAGCGGTAACCACGACCACACCCGCATCCCCGAGACCCGCCACGACTTCGACATATTCGAGGCAGTTCGGCGCCAATAGGGTGACGTTACTGCCCGGCTTAAACCCGCTATTAGCTGCCGCGGCCGTGACCTTTTCGATACGCAGCTTCAACTCGCAGTACCGAAGTCGTTCGCCATCGCAATAGATAGCCGTCTTTCGTGGGTTCCGCAAAGCAGCGGTCCGGATCCCACGCCCAATTGTCATTGGTAAAACAGAATTCGTCATAATTTGCGTAATTCACCGCATTCATCCGTCCCCGCATTCCTTCAACGAACACGGCCGGTAGGCAACAGCCCTTATTGGAGTTGCGGTCCCATAATTTTATTACGATCTACTCCTCGAGCTCATCGGCGAGGGCTAGCAACCATCGCCGGTAGTCAATTGAAAACGTGTCGATTCCCCCGATATGCATCTCCTCGGAGAGATTCTCAGGCAATTCTTCCGGGCGTTGGGATTCCACGACCGGCCGGTCCTGCTCGTACACCATCGTAACGAATTCACCGAGCTCCTTGTCCCGATCATCCGGGTTGCCGAAGTCGCGTGAGGCTATGGTGAAGTTACGAATCTTCTTCGGCGAGATTGGTGTCGGGTGGAAAAATAAGTGATAGCGTTTGCCATCCTCGAATAGGAGATTCAACACACAAGTGAGAGGCATAAACACTCGCCAGTCGCCCGAAAACCGGATGTGAGATTCCGTCGGCAGATCTTTCCCGCCCCACGCCGCAGTGTCGACGGGGACATGTATCCACGAACCTTCGCCTTGGCGATTCTCCAGACGGTTCTCCTCCCGCCAAACCTCATGCGGAGGAACCTCCGGAAGATTGCGATCACCTAGTGTCTTGTCATGCAAGATCGGGAAGTGCGAGTAATCTGTGTAGTTCTCGACTCGGCGAGGGGCGCTGCAGGCCCAGTCTACGGCCGGAACTGCGACATGGTGATACTCAGATTCATTCCACTGTGGGTAATCTGGCAACGGGAAATGCGGCTCATCCACAAGCGAGACCCAGATCATCCCGAACCGTTCCTCGGTTGGGTACTTACGGATCCGCTTCTTGATGCCTGCCGCTAGATCCGGCCGTGCCGGGACGATGGCACAATTACCGTTCTTGTCGTAGCGCCAGCCATGGTACGGGCACTCGAGTAGACAGTCGTCAAGAATCTGGCCGAGTGATAGCTTGGTTCCACGGTGCGCGCAAAGATCGTCGAACGCAACGACATCACCCTCCATTCTAGCAATCACGATATCTTGGCCGCAGAGCGTAAACCCAATCGGCGCACCTACTAGATCCTGAGCGTAGGCTACCGGATGCCAAAAGTGACGAAGCGTACGGTATATTCGGGCCTCAGCCTCAATGTTGAGATTGTTTACTGTCGAAAGTTGCTCCGAAGTTTTCACTAGATCTCTCCGAGTAGTATATTTTAACCGAAGCGCCTGGATCGTCGAACGGAATCCGAGAATCACCCAACCGCGTCGTTTTCATCACATTGAAAAAATTTTCTAAAAAGGAGCTACCCGCCAGATACTAACCCCATTTCTTGGAGTACATCGTAAATCACACCCCTGACGCGCGAAGTGGTTTGGGAATCAAAAGTCAGAGGCTCATCGTGGTTATCAAACCAATGTCTAGCACCTCTTAGTGATATAAATTCGATGTCTGCGCCTCCTAATGCCAGTGTTTCTGCTCTTGAACGACACTGTGTCGGATTCGTAATGATGTCCGCGGTCCCATGAAAAATTAGCGTTTTAGCGGTCGCGGGGAACCCCTCCGCGCCCGTTTTCGAGCCAAAACCACAATAGGGATAGAACAGAAAAGCAGCACGGAAATTCTCTACATCTAATACTGGTAGCTCTGAGAGATTAGGTGGTAGAGAATCGGTTTCGGCGAAAATCATAAAATCCATTGCTGTCCAACCGCCGTGCGACCACCCCATCAGGATAGTTCTGTCAGGATGAATATCGGGGCGGTCCCAAACTGAGCTTAGAGTTGCCATTAGATCGCCAGCTCGTTCATCCCCACGAATGCGACGACCGGTACAAACCTGAGATTCAAGCACACCTCGTTCCTGATATCCACGAGCCGAAAAACTATCAATATGTAAAACGGCAAAGCCTTGCTCAAGCAACTCATTTCGCCACTTGTCGTGATGTGGGTGCCAACTAAGACAACCAGGTAGCAGAACCGCTAATGGGTGCTTATTTCCAGTCTTGGGCAACAACAGCTGGGTATGCGATGATAATTTCTCAATCCGATCGTGAATAGTGTCGACGGCCCAAACGGAAGTACAAGCAGTTACGTATAAAACTGTGCTCAGCAGGATCTTGTGCGCGATAGAAGCCCGATACATTCTAATCAGTCGCTCGCTATATTTCTTCTATGAGTAAAAAGGCCAAGCTCAGAAACCAGGTTTCCATTGGCGCTGATGTCCGACATTAATCTATTGGAAAATCGTTATAGGGCGCAGAAAAATCAATCAGGCAGAACTTCGACGTATCCAAACTCGTGTATCGTGGAACGCGGCGCCCCCGACCGGACCGGCCGGATCAGAGCCGGTTAACACATTGATTCCGAGACTACCCTCAAAAAAGCGATTAGCCCACAACGTCTCGACTATCACGACACCCTGTTGATGGCCGTCCGTTATCGTCACGTGGATCTGCAATTCGCCACGTTTATTGCCAATAGTGACCAATTCCCCTTCGCGCACGTTCAAGGCGGCCGCATCACCCGGATGTAACATTACACTTGGTCTCTTCTCACGACGGAGTGAAGTGGGCGTTTGATTGAAACTTGAATTCAGAAAGTGCCGAGCGGGCGCGGTTACAAGGCGAAAAGGCATTTCTTGATTCGCATCCTCCACCGAACCCCAATGATCTGGGAACAGCGGCATTTCTGCCAAGACCTCCTGAGGAACAAATCCCGTTGGCTGGATCCCAGCCCAGTCTGGTTTGAAGTGAAACCTCTGGTTCGAGTGGCCAAAACCTTTCAGATAATGCGATTCCTCAAACGGCGGTTGGCAGTCTATCCATTTACTACGCGCGAGCGATTCAAGATCTCCCCACCCAGATTTTTGCAATAGATCATCGACGATTTCCTTTGCCGTCATGTCGAATCCAGGATGGACCGCACCGAGACGACTGGCTAGCTCACAGACAACTTCATGATTTGACCGACATTCGTCCGGGGGATCCACGATCTTCGGCCCGTAGAGAATATGTTGATGTCCCCCGCCTTGGTACACGTCATCATGCTCCATGAACATAGTAGCCGGTAAAACTACATCGGCCATCGTCGCGGTCTCTGTCATGAATTGCTCGTGCACGCAGGTAAACAAATCCTCGCGTGCAAAACCCCGTTGTACAAGCGTAAGATCGGGCGCTACGGACATCGGATTGGTACTCTGGACTAACAGGGCGGTGATCGGAGGTCCGCCCTTAAGATCAAACGGATCATTACAAAGCACCGGTCCTATGCGGGACTGATCGAGCAAACGAATCTTGGGGTCCTGCTTGTCGAGTCCGTCCAAAAGTGCACGGTTCCAGTGGTAGATTGCCCCGTTGTTGTAGAATGCTCCTCCTCCTTCGTGGGCCCACGCGCCTGTGACAGCTGGAATGCAAGAAGCGGCGTGCATATTCACGGCGCCGTTGCGATGCCGTGTAAAGCCATATCCGAGCCTAAAATAGCTACGAGGATGTTCTCCAATCAATTTAGCGAACTTCTCGAGCGTCGACTCCGGTACGCCGGAAATCGCCGACGCCCACGCAGGGTTCTTGGTCTGCAAATGCACTTCAAGTTCATCCGGCACATCAGTGAACTCGTCGAGATACGCGCGATTTGCATAGCCGTCGCGGAACAAAATGTGCATAACGGCGCACGCGACCGCGCTATCGGTCCCCGGGCGCACGCAAACGAAAAGATCCGCTTGTTTAGCAGTGGCGTTGAGATAAGTATCAATGACTACGATTTTCGCGCCACGTTCTCTCCGTGCACGCAAAGCGTGGGTCATAACGTTGACCTGAGTACTTGCCGCGTTTGTACCCCAAATCACGATCACATCCGCCTTAGTCATTTCACGCGGATCTACGCCCGCCAACCTTCCAGTTCCCGCGATATAGCCGGTGTAGGCTAGCGAAGTACAGATGGTGAAATGCTCGCCCGAATATTTTTTTACGTGGCGCAGGCGATTGATGCCGTCACGCATCACTAAGCCCATGGTGCCGGCATAGTAATAAGGCCACACTGTCTCTGAGCCATGTTTTTGCTCAGCCTGCAAAAAAGCTTCGGCGACCTCATCGAGCGCAGCATCCCAACTGATCGGAACAAAGTTACCGCTGCCTTTCGGACCATTGCGACGCAATGGTTGTAGTAAACGGTCGGGATGATGGATCCGTTCCGCGTAGCGCGCGACCTTGCTGCAAATCACTCCCGCAGTGTAGGTATTATCCAATGCGCCTCGGACTTCGCCAATCAACCCATT
>DPMX01000336.1 GCA_003540955.1 Gammaproteobacteria bacterium | reverse complement strand
AACCCGCATATTGCGGATAGAGGGGCAAGACGAATATTTTACGAGCGTTCATCTCGCGTAATTTTCGCAATCCGGTTGATATAGAAGGGTTGCCATATCGCATAGCGACTTCAACTGCTGTGCGCCCGGGTAACTTTGCTTCCATGGCCGCTCTGAGGGCCGCTCCTTGGCGTAGCGATATCGCCATCAATGGGGAGCCATCTTCACCCCAGATCTTTGCGTAGGCAGCGGCTGAACGGCGTGGGCGCAGGCGGAGTACAAAGCCGTGCAGGATCGGTAGCCACAATAAACGAGGTAATTCAATCACTCGCACATCAGACAAAAATTCCCTAAGAAAGCGTCGTACCGCTCGGGAGTTTGGGGCATCAGGGGTACCGAGGTTACAAACCAAGATACCTATCTTCGCAGCTCTGCCGTGTTCAAAGTTAGATTGGCGTTCTTTGTGGTTCATCATCGTATTATAGTCGCAAAGGAATAATCTGGAGCAGGATTTTATGCTGATTAAATCGGAGTCACGATGCCCGCAGTTTGTTGCCAATGATGGGTGCAAGGTACGCGAGCTTATGCACCCCAAGAATGATGGGATAGATTTAGCCTTTTCTTTAGCGATAGCGGAAGTAGAGCCAGGGAATCGGACCTTTCGCCACCGTTTGTCCCAGACGGAAGTGTATTATATCGTCAGTGGAACAGGGGTGGTACACATAGGTAACGAACAGCAACGCGTTACTTCGGGTGATGCCGTCCTCATAGGGTCCTCTCAAGTGCAATGGATTGAAAACATAGGCTTCGACACGTTGAAATTTGCCGCGTTGGTTTCTCCCCCATGGCGGCCGGAAAGTGACGAAAACTTGGAAATATAGCGTCGGCCTAGAAATGTTATATGCTAATTGCGATAGTGTGTACCCGCGAGGCGAAAAGTTTTTGCTGGAATTAGAGTTAATCCGCGCAAATTTTAAGGTTTATCGTAAAGACAGCAGCCACAATATTTGAGACTCTTTGGGTATACTTGTGGCGCGACCTTCATTGTTTTGTAAATGTCTACTAATGCTGTAGGTGACTTTGTGTGAACTATTGTAGCCATTGTGGCTCAAGCGAAATTGCGTGGGCGATCCCGGCTGGTGACAATCGCCCGCGATACGTGTGCTCGAAGTGCGACGCGGTTTTTTATCAAAACCCGAAGATCGTTGCTGGTTGTATACCAGAGTGGGACGATAAAATATTGCTATGCAAGCGGGCAATCCCGCCACGCCACGGTTACTGGACGCTGCCGGCAGGATTTATGGAAAATTCTGAAACAACCCTGGAGGCGGCGATCCGAGAGACGCTAGAAGAGGCGAACGCACGGGTTGAGATTGTCGATCTTTATACGGTACTGAATATCCCGCATACGGATCAGGTCTATATGATGTTTCGTGGAAAGTTGGTCGATCTGGATTTTTCCCCAGGTGAGGAGAGCCTTGAGTGCGAGTTGTACTCAGAGTCGCAGGTTCCGTGGGACGCGTTAGCGTTCCCAACCATTTTACACACGTTAAAGTTTTATTTTGAAGATCGAAAAACAGGCGAGTTCCCACTGCGTTCTGGTGATATCGTGCGAGACGGTAATCACGCCATTTTCGCGCAAAGACGTCGGGAATTATGAAATTAGACTTTTAAAGGTATCTGTGTGGTGGTAAATCTAGCGCTTCATCGAATCGAAAAATTCGCCATTATTTTTTGTCGCTTTTAGGCGTTCCAGTAAGAATTCCATTGCGGCAATTTCCTCCATGGGATGGAGTAGTTTTCGCAAGATCCAAATCTTTTGCAATTCGTCTGGTTTTGTTAGCCGCTCCTCACGCCGTGTGCCAGAACGATTGATGTTTACGGCAGGGAATATGCGTTTTTCCGCAATCTTCCGGTCAAGATGTATCTCCATGTTTCCGGTGCCTTTGAATTCTTCATAGATGACGTCGTCCATGCGTGAACCTGTGTCAACTAGTGCGGTGGCAATTATCGTCAAGCTACCACCTTCTTCGACGTTGCGCGCCGCGCCGAAGAAGCGCTTAGGGCGCTGCAGCGCGTTGGCATCGACGCCCCCAGTGAGCACTTTCCCGGAAGAAGGTACGACAGTGTTGTAGGCGCGCGCTAGTCGCGTAATAGAGTCCAGCAGAATTACAACATCGCGCTTGTGTTCGACTAATCTTTTCGCTTTTTCTATCACCATCTCGGCTACTTGAACGTGACGACTCGCAGGCTCATCGAACGTGCTGCTGATGACCTCACCTTTAACGGCGCGTTGCATTTCCGTGACTTCTTCAGGGCGTTCATCAATCAATAACACGATGAAGTAGCAATCGGGGTTATTCGCCTCCATTGAATGGGCAATACTTTCTAGCATCATCGTTTTACCAGCTTTCGGCGGTGAAATGACAAGGCCGCGTTGACCCTTACCGATCGGGGCCGTCAGATCGATCACACGCGGGGTAAGGTCCTCTGTAGACCCATTACCAAGTTCAAGATTTAAGCGTTCGTCGGCAAATAATGGGGTTAGATTTTCAAATAGAACTTTATTTTTTGCGTTCTCCGGTGGCTCGAAATTAATTTCACCGACCTTCAGTAGCGCGAAATATCGCTCGCCATCTTTCGGCGGCCTAATCTTCCCGGAAATTGTATCGCCGGTGCGTAAATTAAACCGCCGAATCTGGCTCGGCGAAACATAAATATCGTCGGGTCCGGCGAGGTAAGAGCAGTCTGCTGATCGCAGAAAACCAAAGCCGTCTTGAAGAATTTCTAGTACGCCGTCGCCAGAAATATCCTCACCTTTCTTCGCATGGGCCTTGAGTATCCCAAATATGACATCTTGTTTACGGGCCCGACCAACGCCGTCTAAGCCCATTTCATCGGCTAGGTCGACTAATTCTGAAGCGGGTTTTTGTTTAAGATCCGTTAGGTTCATCATGTGATTTTTAATGCTGGTTTTGCACGCGTGCGTACGCACGGGAGTTGAAAGAAGTGATATTTTGATTTTGGGGAAGCACCAGGAAAGGTCACAATTTGGCGCTACAATTTAAACATAGCACGCGAAATTGGCGACGTCCAGCTATTATCTGTAGCGGTTTACTCCAACGACGTTCTGCTCAAACTGTTAAGTTGAACAAGGACTAAATATTCCCGTCAATGAACGCCGTCAATTGCGACTTTGACAAGGCACCAACGTGGGTCGCGACTACATTACCTTCCTTGAAAAGCATTAGGGTCGGAACGCCACGGATACCGTATTTTGCAGAGGTACCCTGGTTAGAATCGACGTCGAGCTTTGCGATTGTGAGTTGTTTGTCATAGTCACCAGAAATTTCTTCAAGTATAGGTGCAATCATTTTGCACGGCCCACACCATTCAGCCCAATAATCGACTAGCACTGGGTTTGTGGATTGTAGGACATCATCGTCAAAGCTGTCATCGGTGACGTGCATAATATTACCGCTCATGGAATGCTGATTCTCCTCTAGATTGATGTGTTATGTCATTTTGGTCTCAACCGCCCGACTATTGCAACCTCCATCGTTATACATCCGATGTCGCAATAGTTCGATCCATCGTGGTTTCAATAATCGAGGCAATCCTATCCTATATTAGCGCGTGAGAGCTCTAGCTCCTCTATTCCACTAATTTCGGGTTGAGTGCTGTGGTGCAACAAATGGCCGGATCTCCTGAGGATCTCAGAATTCCTCACTCAATCTCTAATCGCTGTTTGAGCCAATCTGACACATCTTGTATCTCTGAAGGCGACACAGAGTGCTGCATCGCGTAGGTTTTGTACTCGACTAAGTAGCCTGCACGGTCCAATGTTTGTGCACTGCTGCGGCCTTTAGTTTCTGGGACCATTAGATCCTGAGTGCCATGCCCAATGAATATTGGCAGCTTTTGCTGGGTCGGATTAGCCTCTTCCTCGAGAGTGTCAGGTAGCGACAGGTATGTCGATAACGCAAGTATCCCTGCAAGTCGGTGGGTATAACGCAACCCGAGGTGCAGTGCGATTACGCCACCTTGAGAAAATCCTGCAACTACAATTCGGTGGCTTTTTATTCCATTCTTAATTTCCCGGTCGACAAGCGTCTTTACTGCCGCTGCAGAGTCGCGAATACCACTTTCGTCAATTTGGCGATCAAGTCCCTGATCACTGATGTCGTACCAAGCGCGCATTTCCATTCCACCGTTAATTGTTATTGGGCGAATTGGTGCGTGGGGAAATATGAAGCGGATCCCATGATCGGCATGCAGTTGTAATTCGGGGACAATCGGCTCGAAATCATGTCCGTCGGCGCCTAAGCCATGCAGCCAGATAACGCTGGCGGCAGGTGTCGAGGGAGGTTCTGGGATAATTCGTTGTAACTCGGTTGTCATAAGGTCAGTCGTCATAGGCAGATGCGCGTGAAAACCGTATCATACACCCTGCGATGGTCTAACTGCGTCCCGATACAAATGGTTTACTGTTCCTGGGGGAGTAGTTGTTCTCCGTCGTGACAAATCTCAACGTCGCGTGAGCGTCGATGTCTGTGTTAAGGAAACTACATACATGCCAATCCAAACGCTAAAAAGGCTCACGACTATAATCACCCTACTACTGATGTTGGTATTCGCGTCCGCCTGTGGCCAAAAAGGTGATCTATACCTCCCGTATGGCGCCGCCGCGGAGAACGCCGACTTCTAGGCGATAACCCTGTGTCGTTTCACTACCAAGATAATCGATTTTTTGTCGAGGGTGTCCCAATGGCCTCCATTGCGGAAAAGTATGGTACTCCGTGTTACGTGTATTCGCGGGCAATTATTGAGTCGAATTTTAAGGCCTATAGTGCTGCGTTTGGCAAGCGTCGTCATCGGATCTGTTATGCCGTCAAGGCAAACGGAAACCTCGCGATACTCGACGTACTCGCACGCTTGGGTTCGGCGTTTGATATTGTTTCCGGCGGTGAATTAGACCGCGTTGGTGCAGCAGGTGGAAATCAACAAACGGTGACATTTGCCGGAGTCGGTAAGACTCGTGCAGAGCTTGAAAAAGCGCTCAAAGCTGATATTGCTTGTTTCAACATCGAATCAATTGAAGAACTGCAATTACTTGCGCAAGTTGCCGAGGCGCTAGGGCGCAAGGCGCCGGTCGCGCTCCGTGTTAACCCCGATGTTGACGCAGATACACACCCATATATCGCGACTGGGTTGAATGAGAATAAGTTCGGCATCCCAATGGCCGACGCAATGGACGTATATCGCCAGATCGCAGCGTTACCGAGTCTCCGAGTTGCTGGGGTCGCTTGCCACATAGGGTCACAGCTGACCGCGCTTACACCAATAATCGACGCGGCGAAGCGGGTAATGAAGTTGGTTAAATCGCTGCACCGCGAACACATAGAAGTAGACCATGTGGATGTTGGGGGAGGCCTTGGAATCGTTTATGACGATGAATCACCGCCAGCGATCCAAGCGTATGTAGAAGCACTTTGCCAGATCATTGATCCGTGTTACAGAATCGTGATCGAACCGGGACGTTCTTTAGTGGGTGCTGCTGGTGCACTACTTAGTCGTGTCCAATACCTCAAGCAGACGCCACAGAAAACGTTCGTGATATGTGACGCGGCCATGACTGAGTTAATTCGACCAGCGCTATATCAAGCGTATCATGACGTGTTACCTGTGACCGCTAGTATCGAGGAGCACGTCGTGGATGTGGTCGGTCCAGTGTGCGAGAGTGGGGATTTTCTTGCGCGAGACCGGAAATTAGGTGTTTCTGGCGGCGATTTAATAGCGTTGATGGATTGCGGGGCCTACGGCTTTGTAATGGCATCGAATTATAATGCGAGGCCCCGGCCGGCCGAGGTGTTGATCGATCGCGATAAGTTCCATCTCGCACGCGAGCGCGAGACGAGCCCTCAACTTTATGCAACGGAGTACAGATTGACCTGAGATATTCAGACTAGAAAGGGCGGAGAGTTGTCTCAATACGCCAACGAGAAGTGGTATATAGCGGTTTCCGCTTAGACGAATATTGAAATGACGGTATAGTGCAAGCGGAGATTGTGTGCCCCAGCAGGTGAGGTCGGCTACTTCTGTAGTATACATCTGTAGGTCAGCTCGAATCTTAGTGTGGAAGCGTATCTGAGGCCTTGCAGCGTTGATCGGTAAGAAGTATTAAAAAAAACATATGACTCATGCGTTGGAGGAAGAAAATGTCAGTTGAAAATGTCCTAAAGACTATAAAAGATGAAGATATTCACTTCGTCGATTTGCGGTTTACAGATACGAAAGGTAAGGAGCAGCACGTCACGATTCCGGCAAGCGTCTGCAATACTGAGATGCTCGAAGATGGAAAAATGTTTGATGGCTCGTCGATTGCTGGATGGAAGGGTATTAATGAGTCCGATATGATCCTTATGCCAGATACCTCTACTGCGGTCGTTGACCCTTTCTTTGAAGAAAAAACCTTAAACTTACGTTGCGATGTTGTCGAACCGACAACAGGTGTGGGTTACGATCGATGCCCACGCTCTTTGGCGAAACGAGCCGAGGCCTATTTGAGCTCAACTGGCATTGGCGACACCGCGTATTTTGGACCAGAGCCCGAGTTTTTTGTCTTCGACGACGTTCGTTGGGGCGTAGAAATGCGTGGGTCGTTTTACGAGATCGATTCTGACGAGAGTTCTTGGAATTCCGAGAAAGTATTCGAAGACGGCAATATTGGCCATCGGCCGGGCGTAAAAGGCGGGTATTTCCCGGTACCACCAGTCGATTCCTTACAAGACCTCCGGTCGGCTATGTGTCTAGTCATGGAGTCAATGGGCTTACCTGTCGAAGTCCATCACCATGAAGTAGCGACTGCCGGGCAATGTGAGATCGGAACGCGTTTTGACACATTGGTGAGACGCGCGGATACGCTGCAGATCTTGAAGTATGCTGTGCACAATGTTGCACACACCTTCGGTAAGACAGCAACGTTTATGCCGAAGCCTTTGGTCGGCGATAACGGTAATGGTATGCACGTGCATCAGTCGCTCGCGAAAGGTGGTGAGAATATCTTTGCCGGCGATGGTTACGGCGGTTTGTCCGATACTGCATTGCATTATATCGGTGGGATTATTAAACATGCGCGCGCACTCAACGCGTTCACTAATGCATCTACAAATAGTTATAAGCGACTGGTCCCGGGTTTCGAAGCGCCGACACTATTGGCTTACTCTGCCCGTAATCGTTCTGCATCAATCCGTATCCCATGGGTTTCAAGTCCGAAAGCGCGCCGCATCGAGGTGCGCTTTCCTGACTCATCTGGAAACCCGTACTTCACTTTTACGGCGATGATGATGGCGGGGCTCGATGGCATTTTAAATAAACTGGACCCGGGGTCTGCGATGGACAAGGATCTTTATGATCTACGTCCGGAGGAAGAAAAGGATATAGCGACGGTATGTTATAGCCTCGACCAGGCGCTAGAATCACTGGATACAGACCGGAACTTTCTTAAAGCTGGGGATGTATTTTCCGATGATTGCATCGATGCTTACATTGAACTTAAAATGGAAGAAGTAACGGCGTTGCGCATGACTAGTCACCCGATTGAGTACGACATGTATTACAGCGTCTAATTGCGTCGTATTTGGTCGCGATTACTAGAACTTCCCCTGCCAACGGTGGGGGAAGTTGCTCCCTAGCACACCTCTGTCATCGAGCGTTTCAGTTCGGATTGTGCGAGTCGAATATCGAGTATATTGTGCCGTCTAATTCGCAGCTCTATGGGATCAGCCTTGATGCTACGCTGTGTTTATTCGATTCTGGAATCGTGCTTCCAGTCTGTGGAAGTAAAACATAAATAATGCGGTATGGTGAGCAGCATTATTTGATTATGGTACGCCAGAACATTTTTAAAAAATGCACCATAATAGTGCGTAATGAATAAGACGCGTGAGTATTGTCCCAATAACGATAGAGCCTTGTTTGGGGCTCTTGCCACGTCGGTGCTGGTTGTAAACCGAAGCCTCAATATAAGCCAAGTCAATTCCGCCGCAGAAGGCCTACTAGAGCAGAGCGCGACGAAACTCATAGGACGGAGATTGCAAGAGGTTAAAGAACTGGGCAGAGCGGTTGCTCATGTCGGAAAATACCCCGCTATTGGACGAAGCCGTGCCGCGCTTCGAGCGGATTATGATTGGTGCTGCGTCGGCTTAGACACACGGGCACCGTCAAGAGGCGGCGCGCCTGCTAGGGTGGGGGCGTAACACGCTGACCCGGAAGATAAAGGAACTTGGTCTCGAAGTTTGAGACCTCGAGTGAGTTATCTCTCAAGCACTAAGCTTTCGTGCAGCATAAGGTGCAAAATAACTCAGCACACCGTCTGCGCCGGATCGCTTGAAACAACTTAGAGTTTCCATGACCACCTTAGTTTTGTCTAGCCAACCCGAATCGACTGCTGCCATTAACATAGCGTATTCACCACTAACTTGGTAAGCGAAGGTAGGCATAGCGAACTTATCTTTGACCCTTCGAATTACGTCAAGGTAGGGCATTCCTGGTTTAACCATGATCATGTCGGCACCTTCGCTGATATCCATAGCGACTTCCCTTAGTGCTTCGTCGCTGTTTGAGAAATCCATCTGGTAGGTTTGTTTGCCGTCTTCGCCAAGATTCGCCTGCGACCCCACTGCATCGCGAAATGGGCCGTAGAAGGCAGAGGCGTATTTCGCAGCATAAGACAAGATCCGAACGTTTTTAAAACCTTCAACTTCCAGTGCATCGCGGATCTTGCCGACCCGCCCGTCCATCATGTCTGATGGCGCGACGATATCCACGCCAGCGCGCGCTTGAGACAAGGCCTGTCGTACGAGTATTTCTACCGATTGATCGTTTTCAACGTACCCGTCTGACCCTAATACACCGTCGTGGCCATGGGAGGTGAACGGATCAAGTGCAACGTCCGTAATGACCCCAAGTTCCGGAATCCGCTCTTTGATTGCGGCGATCGAGCGTTGGGCAAGGCCGTCCGGGTTATATGCTTCGCATCCGTCGTCAGTCTTCAAATTCTGCGGTGTTACTGGAAATACGGCTACGGCAGGAATCCCTAGCGTATAGAGCTCTGCCGCATAGTCGACTAACAGATCTATGGATAGTCGCTCGATACCCGGCATACTCGAGACTGGCTCCCGTTCTTGCGAGCCTTCCCGCACGAATAGTGGACAGATCAAATCGTTGACAGTTAAGGTTGTCTCCCGCATAAGGCGACGCGAAAAATCGTTGGCACGCATGCGGCGCGGTCGCATATGAGGAAATTTCGGAGACAGAATGGAAGTCATAGTCAACAGTTCAAGTAATCAACTGGATTTACGCCGTGCCATCACGCCACCAATCGCGTTTGCGCTAATATAGCGTGATTTCGTCGCCACCCCAATGGGTGCCGCAGATGAAATGTCGGATACGATACACGACTGGCTTATGATTTTTACGGGCACGCGCGGACTAACGGCGACCCCATAAACCCAAGTTGAACTTTCTTTATCGTGGCATTTCCGCACATTGCGTCTCGATCCACTCTGCCGCTTCGGCGGTAAGTGCGGCCGCTGATTTTCCTTTGCTTTCGAGCGCAGGGCCGATGGCCAACTGGATTTCGCCCTGCGTTTTACGCAGCGCATTACGTGACCAAAATACTCCAGCGTTGTGGGCGACGGGCACCAACTTGCAGCCCGCTCGGATCGCTAAGGCGGCGGCGCTTCGAGAATATTCCTGCGAGTCTCCTGGTTTTGTACGAGTACCTTCAGGAAACAACAAGACCCACCACCCCTGTCTAATTCGTAGGTCGCCAATACGCAGCACCTCGCGCAAAGCGTTAGCTCCGGCTTTGCGATCTATCGCGATAGGGTTAAGACTGCTGAGCCCCCAACCGAAAAATGGCACATACAAAAGTTCGCGCTTCACTACTTGTATATGGGGAGGAAATATGAACTGCAAAGCCATCGTTTCCCAGGCAGATTGATGTTTACAGAAAATCACACTTGGGTGAGGTGGGATATTTTCTAGGCCGGTTATAGTCGATGTTACGCCACAGGTTAAACGTAACCACCATAGTGCAAATCGGGACCACTGCGTCACTATTTGGTATCGCTTGTTCCGATTTAAAGGCAAGATTAGTCCGCTGATTAAACAAAATAATACAGTTGGCGGGAACAATCCAAGGTAGAACAAAAGTGCTCTAAACGTGTCCATTGATTAGAGTATAGAAAGCTTATCGACGGCGTTCGCAAGATCGTCGCAAACGATGGTGTCCGATAAATCTGTCGTTGATTCGATGGTTTCCTCTCCGTGTCCTGTTTTAACCAATATTTTTTGTGCTCCCACTGCATCTGCCAAGAGCATATCGGATCTGCGATCGCCAATGACAAACGTAGAAGGCCAATCAACGTCTATACGTTGTGCCAAATCGAGCAATAGGCCGGGCATTGGTTTTCTGCAGTTACAACCGTCGCTCGGGCCATGTGGACAGAAAAACAGCGCATCAATGCTGCCGCCAAACCTTGCAACCTCACCCAACATAGCTGAATGAATTTTATTGAGTTCATTGATATCGAATAATCCCCTGGAAATACCCGATTGGTTAGAGACGACCACCACTCGAAAGCCGATCTGATTTGCCTCCGCAATCGCTTGCATGCTCCCTGGGATTGGAATCCATTCTCGCGGTGACTTAATAAAGTCCGGAGAGTCGTGGTTAATTACGCCATCTCGATCAAGTATTAATAACCGCACGGTGTTTTATAAACTCTCAATCATTTAGATGTGCCACATCTGCAACACGGGTAAATAGCGTACGAATCTTGGTAAGAAGCGCGATCCGATTATCACGTATATTGGTGTCATCGCACATCACCATCACCTCGTCGAAGAATAGATTTATGGGGTCGTGTAATCCAGCGAGGGCTTTTAGGTAAGCAGTATGGTCTCCGCGTTGAATAAAGTCGTCTGCTAAGTCACTCACAGAATTAATTTGCTCTACTAATGCACGTTCAGCAGGTTCTCTTAAGAGCGTGTCACTAACTGTCACGGTTGTTTTAGTTGAATTTTTGCGCAAAATATTGGCAATACGTTTATTGGCAGATGCAAGTGCACTTGCTTCCGGTAATGCTCGAAACGCTGTAACCGCAGAAATGCGGCGTTGGATATCAGTCGGATTATTTTGGGAAGTCGCTAACACCGATTCTATAACGGATCTTGGGATCTGTTGGTCGATAAAATATCCTCTGGCACGGTCTATAATGAACTCTGATACGTCGGCAAGAACGGCATTCGCATCAATTATGGAACCGTACCCATCGCACGCGAATTGTAGTGATTCAAAAAGTCCCACGTTCGAGCTCGATTCTAATGCGATCCGGAAACAACCGAGTGCAGCACGCCGAAGCGCAAAAGGATCTTTGTCGCCGGTCGGAATGGAACCAATGGCAAAAATACCGACGAGAGTATCGAGTCTATCCGCATAAGCAATACAGCACCCGACAGGGCTCGGAGGAATCGAGTCGCCAGAAAATCGTGGCATATAGAATTCGCGCAAAGCATCGGTTATTTTTTGTGGTTCGCCGTCCGCGGTAGCATAGTAACTGCCCATTAGACCCTGTAGATTTGGAAACTCACCAACCATTTCAGTTACAAGATCGCACCTGGACAAAAGTGCTGCGCGGGCGGCATGGTCGGCTTCAGCGCCGAACGCAGGGGCCAGCGATCGGGACAAGGCTACCACTCGGTCGGTTTTGTCTTTGATGCTACCCAGTTGATTTTGGTACACGATCTTTTGTAGACGATAGAGACGGTCTTCAAGGGGTAAACTTTTATCCTGCTCCCAGAAAAAGACGGCGTCGCTCAGACGAGGTCGAATGACTCGCTCATTGCCTCGGCGAACGGTGCTGGGATCAAGGCTTTCAATATTACTGATCGCGACGAATTTATTAGTGAGCCTACCGTCAACCGATTCGACCGGAAAATACTTTTGATGGTCCTGCATGCTTGCGATGAGAACCTCAGGAGGTAGCGATAGAAACTTTTCATCGAAACTTCCACAGATTGCTGCGGGCCATTCGACTAGCGCAGTAACCTCGTCAAGCAGGTCTTCGTTAACCATCACACGGTTATTATCTTGCCTTGCAATTTCAGTGGCTAACTGACGAATACGATCCCGTCGCCGCTCGAAGTTGGCTATTACGTAACCAGTTTCCTCCAACAACTTTGAATAGTCTTTGGGAGTTCCGATATTGATTTCTTCGGGCGCGTGAAACCGATGTCCTCGAGTATTCACGCCGGTTTCGATTCCAAAGATAGTCGCCTTAACTTGAACGGGGCCGAGCAACATTACAATCCAGTGCACGGGTCGAACGAATTCTGCAGCACCGCTTCCCCAACGCATCGGTCTCGGCACAGGTAAGGCGTTTAGCGCTTTCTCAACAATTTTTGGGAGTAATGTGCGAGTTTTTTTACCGCCGATTTTTGCGCTATAGCTAAGCCACTTACCTTTATCGGTATGGGTATGCCCAAGTTTTTCTACTGCCACGCCGCAGGATCTAGCGAAACCTATAGCTGCTTTGGTCGGATTTCCAGCTTTATCGAATGCGCTATCAAGCGCCGGACCTCGACGTTCGATATTTTGATCTTCTTGTCGTACTGCGAGTTCCGAAACTTGGACCGCAAGACGACGGGATGTTGCATATGAGGTCGCATCGCGGTAGTCGAGGTTGTGCTGTTGAAAGCCTCGTTTTAGCTCGTGAAGAAATGCATCGGAGAGCGCTAACAGCGCTTTGGGTGGTAGCTCTTCAGTGCCTATCTCGACTAAAAAGTCTTCCCGCTCGATCACAAGTTTGTGTCCACAGATGAAGGTGTTTCATTAGCTAGTGGGAAATCAAGTTTTTTCCTAGCTAGGTAGTAAGTTTCGGCTATTGTGTGGGCCAATGTCCTCAAGCGAAGAATGTAGCGTTGACGCTCCGTGACGGATATTGCATGACGTGCGTCGAGTAAATTAAACGTGTGTGATGCCTGTATCATCATCTCGTAAGACGGGAACGGCAACTTTAGGTCGATCAATCGTATCGCTTCCGTTTCGCAGTCGTCGAAGCGCTGGAATAAGATTTCAATGCTAGCGTGTTCGAAGTTAAACGCCGACATTTCAACTTCACTTTGGTGAAAGATGTCACCGTAACTGACCACCTTCCCTGCAGAATCCGACCAAATCAAATCATAGACTGAATCCACTTCCTGTAAATACATTGCGATGCGTTCTAGACCGTAAGTAATCTCCCCAGATATCGGTCGGCAATCCAAACCGCCCACTTGCTGAAAATATGTAAATTGGGTGATCTCCATACCGTTTAACCAGACTTCCCAACCTAATCCCCATGCACCCAGCGTCGGTGATTCCCAATTATCCTCGACGAACCGGACGTCGTGTATACGTGTGTCAATACCGAGGTTATTGAGCGACTCGAGATAGAGTTCCTGGATGTCCGCCGGCGAGGGTTTCAGCAGTACTTGAAATTGAAAGTAGTGTTGTAGGCGGTTCGGGTTTTTGCCATAGCGGCCGTCTGTCGGGCGGCGACAAGGTTGCACGTAGGCGGCGTGCCACGGCTCGGGCCCAATGGCCCGTAGGAATGTCGCTGGATGAAAGGTGCCGGCACCTACTTCCATATCGTAGGGCTGCATCACGACACAGCCCTTCGCACTCCAAAACGACTGCAATTGGAAAATAAGTGCCTGAAAAGAAGGGGCAGGGCTGTTTAAATTAGCCATGATTTCTGCGACTGCGTTCGAAGGCGCGCAGTATATCGCTTGGGTGACTCTCTGCCTATGCATCACCACTGGTATATGGCCTAAAGAGCGAAAGTTTAAGCACGCTAAGGGAAAATCTAGGGCAAATGATATAAATTTAGCCTCCATAGGGAGCTTAGCGCAGCCTCATTGCTGAGGTACAGTCAGATCTAAAAATCGAGCTTTTCCACCCGAAAAACATTCGGTTTGTTTTGGCTGGGTAGCAAATTGCAGCCTAAATTTTGTCGCAGGCATGCAAATTTCGGCGTCACGTTACATCGACGCTGCCCAGCAATTTGTGGATTTTGGGGTTCGTTCTATGCCTATGTTGCGGGCTCGCCACAAGGACTAGTTGTCAGCTTATTTTTAAGTTTCGTCGGCTATTTTTTCTTTGTCTTCTGGTTTGATCAACTCATCGAATGTCTTATTAAGTAATCTCACCTTATAGCTCGGGATCTGATAGATCCAATTGCTAACTTTGGCGTTTAGCAAGTTTTTTTCGTCTTCTACTGATACTTCTTCTGGCTTTTCAGCAGAAGAAGGATCGTTCTTTTTGTTTAGGGAGTCTAGAGTAGCCGCGACTGCATCCGGAACGACCTGTGGGGCAATTACGATGTCGGGGTCAAATGCAAATCGAAAACGCATATACTCGTTTTCGCCAATTTCGAATTGTTCTAGGCTAGCGACTAGCCCATCAAAGGTTTGAACTTCAGTAACAGCTTTCGGCGTGAGTCCGTCAACTTTCGCGGCAGCGGCGACGTCTTCAAATTTTAGATTCAATAGCAGGCCACCGTACGCGGAGACGGATGCCCGAGATACTGATACAAAGCCGGGGGGAATATCTTCTAGCGATAGAACACTGTCAGTGTGTGATTTTTTCGACGCGACAATGATCTTCTCGTCGGGTCGATTTACGGTAACTTTCTGAACTCTTTTCGCCGCAATGTTAACGATGTCGGTATCCACCCACTTGGAAGGTTCGTCATCGAAGCCTAAATTGCCTTCTACAAGTAGCGCAACTGCGCCATGTGCCTTACGCACGTAGTAGTTAGGCGTGTCCAGATTATTGCCCGAGCGTTCGTTACCAATCAAGATTTGCACTAACTTGTCGCCGTTCACGTCTTCCACAACGAGTAACATTGAGTTGCTACCTTGTTGTTCTGTGCCGGCCACGCCAATTTTTTGATAGAACTCTGGTTTTGAGGTTTTTTGTTCGATTACTATAACCTCGGCCAGTCTTAACAGTGTGCTTTTTACTGTCGCAAATTCTGATGGAAAGTTGTCGAGATTTTCTACCACCCATTGATTATCTATCCTGACCAGATCGGTCTCGTTTTCCACAGTCTTGATGGAAATGCGCGCTGCGTCATTAATGCGATCAAACAATTCGGGGTAGAGTCGGTCGGCGATGAATTCTGTTTCGGGTGCCTTTTGAAGCGTGATTTTCCAAGCGGCGACGGCGACTGCAATTGTCACAATTACGATTATTAATTTACGGCTACTCATATCGGCTAGTTTGTATTGTGGTGACGCGATCGATACATACTGATTCCAATAGCAAAAATAGAAATCAGGATTGGGACCAGGCCAACGTTGATAAATTTTAATATCGAGCCGAGTTTCTCGATGTTCTTTTGTAGGTCATGTTGCACTGCTCGCAACTCTTTTCTGGTGTTCAACTGCTCCTTGCGAAACGAGTCGATTTCAGCGCGCTGCTCGGGTGATAGCAGGTAATTACCGCCTTCGTCACGTTGTTGTTGCAACTCTTGCATCTTAGTTTCAGTGTCCTTGAGTTTTGCCTGTAGGGCTCGCTCTTGGTCACGAAACTGGGCCTCCGCATCACGTCTGATTTTCTGGACGACGACGAAAGGCCGCGAGTACTCGCCACGGCTGCGCAAATTTATCAAGTCGTCGTTACCACCCAGGTTATCAATGCCGTTTATCAACAGATCTGCGTTATTTGCAATTGCTTCGGGCATTCGCATTCCCAAAAAGTTCTGAAACCGAACCCAAAAGCGGTCCGAAAGAATATCTGTATCGGCAACTACAATAACGTTGATGGGCGTAGCGGATTTCGCGGTGAATTCGGCGTCGGGCGTGGGATCTATTTTTTCGGCGAGTTCATCGAGCGGTCTGCCATCCGGAAAGGCGGTTTCGACGATGCCATTGATTCTCGCTGCAATCGTGATGCTTCCTCCGCTGGGTTCAAAATTTTCGAGAAGTGCTGCCGGATCGCGCACGAATAACATCGCATCGCG
>DPMX01000310.1 GCA_003540955.1 Gammaproteobacteria bacterium | reverse complement strand
TTGAAAAATCCTCGCCCGGAGCAAATGACACTTTCCAAGACGTGCTCGACTCACCGTTGCGCCAGGAACTGTCAGAGTGGTTAAAATGCCAACCATTAATTCACCGCGACACTCAATTGGGTTACACCATGGTACATGCGGGAATTCCAGCACACTGGACGCCTGTAGAAGCGGCAGCTTATGCGACAGAGGTCGAGGGCGTGCTACGTAGCGAGGACTATATGGAATTTTTTGCCCATATGTACGGAAATGCACCGGATCGATGGGATGATAGTTTAACCGGCTGGACACGCATCAGGCTCATCACGAACTTTTTCACAAGGCTGCGATATGTCACAGAGGACAATCGAATGGATTTTGGTCATAAAGGGCCAGTTGGATCCCAACCCAACACGCTAACCCCCTGGTATAACCTATATAAATTCCCCGACAAATCAGACGCTATCTTGTTCGGACACTGGTCCGCACTGCACTTAACAGAAAATGAGATGCGGAAAAAGCGGATTTTCGCTTTGGACACCGGCGCTGTTTGGGGTGGGACATTAACCGCAATGCGCCTCGAGGACGGCCGAATATTTAGTGTGCCCTCGAGCGTGGCACTGCCAATCACCGATTGACTGGCATCACATCTCAGTCTGCTCTAGCTCGATCGAACATAACAAAGCTGTAGTCGTATTCGTTTTCTAAATCCGCGACATGCCGATTGCGGGATACCTCCGTCCACTCAGTCCAATCTACCTGTGGGAAAACCGTATCTCCTTTGATATCGGCATGCACCTCAGTCAGGTAAATGCGCCGCGCTATACCAAGTGCCGCCGTATAGAGCGTCGCACCACCGATAACCATCACTTCCTTGGCATCGCCGGCGATAACCAATGCTGCGTCTAGCGATCCTGCGATTTCGGAACCCGAATGAAAACATTTCTGCTGGCGGCTAACGACAATGTTTAAGCGGCCTGGTAGGGTGCGCCCAATAGATTCGTGAGTCCGACGCCCCATAATCAGAGGGTAACCCATGGTCACCGATTTGAATCGCTTAAGATCCGCCGGAATGCACCAAGGTAGCCCCCCATCTAGACCAATGACGCCGTTGCTGGAAACCGCCGCAATAATATTAATCTGCACTCGATCTGTACCTAAATTACGATTGAATCTCCCAGCCCAGCCGTGATTTATACAGCGATCGGCGCTGCAATACTCGGTAACGCCTCGTAACCTTTAAGTTCAAAATCATCAAACGTAAAATCATCAATTGAATCAACCGCGGGATTTAAATGCATCGTCGGTGCCGTTAACGGTGTACGGGCCAACTGTTCATCGGCTTGCTTGAGATGATTAACATAAAGACGGGCATCGCCCAACGTGTGAATAAATTCGCCGGGGTTATACCCGCAAACTTGTGCGATCATCAAAGTAAGTAGCGCGTAAGAAGCAATATTGAACGGCACACCAAGAAACACATCTGCGCTACGCTGATACAGTTGGCACGATAATCGGCTATCAGCTACGTAAAATTGAAACATCGTATGACAGGGCGCTAGCGCCATCCGCTCAATATCGCCGACATTCCACGAACTGACAATATGCCGACGCGAATCGGGATCTGTTTTCAGTCCTTGCACAACCTGTGCTATTTGATCCTGGGTCTTACCATCAGCTGATCGCCACGACCGCCACTGTACTCCATAGACTGGGCCGAGGTCACCGTTTTCGTTAGCCCATTCATCCCAGATTGAAACACCATGCTGGTTAAGGTACCCAATATTCGACTCCCCTCGCAGAAACCACAATAGTTCATAGATTATCGATTTGAGGTGGAGCTTTTTTGTCGTTAGTAGTGGGAAGCTATTAGCTAAATCAAAACGCATCTGATAACCAAACGTACTTAACGTACCTATTCCGGTGCGATCATCTTTGAGTTTTCCATGATCGCGAATGTGCTGCAGCAGATCGAGATATACTTGCATCTTTTTACCCTAACCTCTGCGCCTTTTTCGAGGACGCAATGCCAAAAATAACTATCCCGGCAAGTATCATCGGTACAGATAGAACCTGCCCAATCGTAACCCACCCGAACGCCAAGTAGCCAATGTGTTGGTCAGGCTCGCGGACGAATTCAATACTAATACGAATGATGCCATATGCTATCAAAAAGGTCGCAGATACCGCCCCGACAAAGTTGCCTTTCATCGTGACAACGCGCAGCAAGAAAAACAATACAACGCCCTCTAAGAACGCCTCGTACAACTGAGACGGATGGCGCGCTATCCCACCCGCCGCGGGATGGGTAAAGAGCACTCCCCAAGGCAAGCTTGTTGGGGCACCCCATAGCTCCTGATTCACAAAGTTAGCAATACGACCGAAAAAAAGTCCAATTGGCACTCCCGCAGTAACAAAGTCCGTCACTGCAAAAAAAGGTCTTGACCGTAGACCGGCAAATAATGCCAGCGCAAAAACAAACCCGAGGACTCCACCATGAAACGACATACCGCCACGCCACACGGCGAAGATGCTTAATGGATCACTAAATGTCGCACTAAAGTTGTAGAACAACGCGTAACCAATGCGGCCTCCGAGCACACCGCCCAAGGCGGCGAAAAAGACAACATCGGAGACATCCTCTCGCGCCCAATCTGACCGCAGACGATCGGCGCTGTGAGAGAGGTACCACCACCCGAGACCAATGCCAACGATATAAGCGATCCCATACCAATAAATCGACAGCGGCCCTACCTGTAACGCGACGGGATCAATATTCGGGAATGGGATCATAATTAGTGTAGATTTTAGCATGACGACGTCGCCAGCCCGATTTCCGCCGGTTAATCTAATATTGCAATCGCTACATCGCGTTGGAGCAGCGCACGATTGGAGCATCTGCTGGAGGAATCACGCTACCTCAGGGCTAACACGAGAACGTTACGCGTTGTGCTGGAGACCATCGAAAATGCGCCTGGCGCGCGCAATAAGCTGCTACTAGATCTCGAAAAGAAGTTGAACCCACCGACGTCGGTTATCTTACGAGGAGAGTCGAATACAATGTTAAGTGGGAAACGTCGTCTCGAGAAGGTGTATGATCCTGTGCCCCTATGTCTTGCCGTACCTGGTACTAACGATGAACTCCCCACGTTTCTAGTGCGACAATCGAGATTGCGTCATGGCCTACGTATGCTTCGGCCCCCGATGCTTGCTACCCATAAAGACCGTCGCAGAACTTGTCGACACACTAAGAAATACAAAGGGCCGTACATATTAGATCTACTTCAACTTCCCCGCGTGATAATCTACAAAAGCACCAATCAATAGTCCCATAGATTGAAAGCTTGTATGCTAGGTTGCACTAACAATAGGGGGCATGACTTACATGTTGGAGATCAATTTTTCTGGTCCCTATGGTCTACTTCCAAATGACGATAAGGTACCATTGCTACTGTCCGATCCCGAGATATGGACAGCGGGCATTTACCTTTGGACGTTCCTCTACAACCAGGCCCACCGAGTAAATTTCGCCGGAGTCTGCAACCAAAGTATCGCCGACCGACACACTGAACATCTAACTGACTTCCTCACCGGAAGTCGAACTTTCTACGACGCTGATGATCTCGCGGCTGGCGCACTCACCCCTGTGTATCACCCCGGCGACGGTCACGACCGTTTCATCGCTGGATATTCAGCATTGATGAGCCAACTCTGTGCGATAAGAGTTTTCGCGGCACCTCTAAATGGATCAGAGTCGCTTCTAAAACGCCTTGGCCTCGGGATCGTTGCACATTTCCAGCAATTCGGTGGTCGAGCTCGGGAATGGCTGGACAACACTCCCGTGGTCTACAACAAATCTGACTACGATGAGAAATTAACGGTCCGAATTAGGCGTCCTGCGTTTATCGCAAGCATGCCCGATGAGATGCATCTTTAACCGAGCTTTGGAAAATCCGATCGATTAGATTCACGCCCCCTTATTGGGATATCAAACACGGATTGTAGCCGCAGGCTCCATAGCTACTCCCATACCTGTGTGGGCAAAAGCCCAAGCTCGTGCCTACGAAGGCAACCTGATCAGAAACCGCAATATAGATCAACTGCGTTAAATGACAGACCAAAATTCCGACCACTACATTAGTGTGCAGTCCAATCCATCAAGCAATACGTGTATAACGAGACCAATACTCAACGCGCGTAGTTTCGGGATAGCACATAGCGCGATGTACCCGACGATTGGTATAACCTTGTGCATCGGATGGAAACCGATACTGCAGCGGTTGGAATCGTAGATCGGATCGGCGAATAAATGATCGAGGTCGATCATCATGCTCATCATCATAATTAGATAAGCACCGAACCACCGTTCCGGGTAAAACCAACGGGTGAGTATAAAGGGAACGAAAAAATGTAGCGCAAGATGCAACATATGTGGCGTATACCTCGAACAATCTTATGCCTATATGATGTCTAAAATGTTCGCGAGGTCGATTTTGACCCCAATACTATTGGTAGTAGCCTCCGGAATTCGGTCGAGTTGAATCCATACCTCGCTAACAAAACCTAGCGCGATGAACACAACTATTAACAGTCCTTGATTTTCACTGATTATTTTTGATCGCTAATTTGTCTCGCCATCCCTTCAATTAAACGCCATGCGGAAGCGACATGTGACTTTGTCGTCCCTGTTTGTCCAATGCATAAACGCAAAGACACTCGACCCTCAATAGTAGTATGCGACAAGAATACTCGGCCGCTCTTGTTTAAGCGGTCGAGTAAGATCTCGTTGAACTCGTTACCTTGAATATGGTGAAAACATACAAGATTTAATTGAGGAGGTGCACTGATCACAAATTCTTCCGACTCCTCTATCCACCTTGCAAATTCCGCCGCCAAACGCACGTGCTCGCGGATGTGATGCTTGAGCCCTTCTACCCCGTAATGACGGATGACGAACCAAAGCTTAAGTGCGCGAAACCGCCGTCCTAGGGAAACCTGCCAATCGCGGTAATCGATGACTTCGCCAGATTCACTCGCCGCATTACGTAAATACTCTGGCAAAATTGTCAAGGTATCGACCAACTCTTGGCGATCGGCAACGTAGAAGCAGTCGCAATCGAAGTTTGTGAACATCCATTTGTGTGGGTTGAAACAATAGCTATCTGCGAACTCG
>DPMX01000331.1 GCA_003540955.1 Gammaproteobacteria bacterium | reverse complement strand
TCGCTCGATATGTCTTGCCCAATTTAGAATTTTCCTATCGACGACTGCGAGGGTTTCAAATAATCCATCACCGTAGGCTAATCCCCGGTCGAGTGCGGAGATTTCAGAAGATTCGATACCATTGACTAAGATCATATCGCGAGGTTCGGCGTGCTTAAAGCTGCGGCAATAGAACTCACGGCTTATTTTGCAAAGCTTAAAATCGTTTGAAAACTAGTGTGCCATTTGTGCCGCCAAAACCGAACGAATTAGTCATTGCTACGTCAATACTCATTTTCCGCGCTTTGAGTGGCACGTAATCGAGATCGCAATCTGGATCGGGGTTGGTAAGATTAATCGTTGGTGGTGCAATCTGGTCTCGAATTGACAGTATAGTAAATACTGCCTCAGCACCGCCTGCAGCCCCCAGCATATGCCCGACCATGGATTTTGTTGAACTCATTGCTAGTTTGTATGCGTGATCACCGAAAAAACGTTTTACCGCGTCAGATTCTGCTTTATCGCCCGCCGGCGTAGAGGTGCCATGTGCATTGATGTAATCGACGTCTTCCTTTCTTAAACCAGCGTCCTTGATCGCTAATTCCATACAATAGGCGGCACCTTCACCATCTGTTGACGGCGCCGTTATATGGAAGGCATCACTGCTCATGCCTGCTCCAAGAAGTTCAGCATATATTCTAGCGCCGCGTCGCTCGGCATGCTCTAACTCCTCCAACACAACAATCCCAGCACCTTCACTTAGAACGAAACCATCTCGCTCGAGGTCCCATGGGCGGCTCGCCTGCTCTGGCGCATCGTTGCGTGTCGATAGTGCTTTAGCAGACGCGAAACCGCCGAGGCCCGTGTAACTGGTGGCAAATTCGGAACCACCCGCGATCATTACATCCACGTCACCACGTTCGATCATTCGGGCCGCATTCGAAATACAATGTGCACCAGTCGAGCAAGCCGTGACTAGAGCGTAATTTGGCCCTTTGAAACCATAGCGAATAGATAAATTCCCAGCGACCATGTTAATGATGTTACCCGGCACAAAAAATGGAGACACTTTGCGTGCACCGCCATCCAGATATGCTTGGTACGCTTGTTCAATACCTGGCAACCCGCCGATTCCTGAACCGATACAAGCGCCGATGCGTCGAGCGTTACCTTCAGTGACTATTAGGGAAGCGTCTTCAATAGCTTCTACTGAGGCTGCGACACCATAATGGATGAACGGATCCATGCGGCGCGCCTCCTTTTTACTCATGTATCGCTCTACATCAAAGTTCTTAATTGTCCCGCCGATCTTTGAACTAAAGCCGGAGGTATCAATGCAGGTGATCGGAGCGATGCCACTGGTGCCCGAAACAATGCTGCTCCAAGACTCTTCCGTCGTATTCCCGACTGGGCATACGACGCCCAAACCAGTAACTACGATTCGGCGTGACACAAATGGTTTCCTCGAGGATCCTACGCTATATATATGAAAGGCCGCGTTCTACACGAATCCGCGGCCTTTCATGCAATTTCGAACCTGTTCTTCAGTCCAGATTTTCAGTGATGTAATCAATCGCTTGCTGGACAGTAGTGATTTTCTCTGCTTCTTCATCCGGTATTTCGGTTTTGAATTCTTCTTCTAAAGCCATTACCAACTCCACTGTATCCAGTGAGTCAGCACCGAGGTCGTCAACAAAGGACGCCTCGTCTGTAACTTCTTCGTCTTTAACACCGAGTTGTTCGACGACAATCTTTTTTACACGTTCCTGAACGCTACTCATTGCTTGACCTTCCTCCCAGTCTACTGCAGCCTGAGCTGCGGCGTGTGTTAGTTTAGTGGAAACCAAATATCTTGCAAGCAACGACTGCGTGCATTACAAAATAATCATTTAAAAACAAACTGATAACGTGGCTGATGTGGCGAGAACCCCAATTAATCATTCAGTTTTGTATAGAATACGCTAGAGGACACCTAGTCCATATGCATTCCACCATTAATGTGAAGTGTTTCACCGGTAATGTAGCTTGCTGCGTCTGAAGCTAAGAAAACGACCGCGGAAGCAATTTCGGCCGGATCTCCAAGTCGCCCCGCGGGCACTTGTGCCAGCATCATTTCTCGCTGCTCGGGTGCGACTGCCCTGGTCATGTCAGTATCTATAAATCCTGGAGCAATAGTGTTAACCGTGATCCCTCGGATGGCTACTTCTCTAGCGAGCGACTTAGTTAAACCAATCATCCCCGCTTTTGCCGCGGCATAGTTAGATTGACCAGCGTTGCCAGCGGATCCGACTACAGATCCGATATTTATTATACGTCCCGTTCGCGCCTTCAACATGTTGCGTAACAAGGGTTTTGATAGTTTAAAAATCGATGATAAATTGGTCGTTAAAACGTCATCCCATTCATTGTTCTTCATGCGCAAAAGTAGATTATCTCGAGTTATACCAGCGTTGTTTACTAGAACGGAAGGCCTTAACTCGTGCGCCTCTAGATTTGATAGAAATCGCTCGATAGAGCAGTCCTCTGCAACGTTCAACTCCAAAGCGACACAAGCTGGATACTTAGCGCAAAGCTCGGATTCAATCTTCTTAACCCCTGTTTCCCCGGTCGCAGTTCCTACGACGGAATAACCCGCATCCGCAAGTCCTTTGGCGACCGCACTACCAATCCCTCTACTTGCACCAGTTACTACCGCACATCTTTGATTCGTCATTCTTCAGCCCCTTGATCTGCAGTGTAATTAAAATCCTCAATCACAGCCGCGATACTGTCCTTATCACTAAGCGAGTATGTTTTTATGCTTTTTGTAGTTCTACGCACAAGGGAGCACAACACTTTCCCGGGGCCACATTCGATTGCAGATGTGACGCTATTTTCGACAAAATATTCAATTGTGTTGCGCCACAAAACAGGTGATGCCATTTGCGAGATCAGCGCCGAGCGGATATCCATAACGTCTTTTCGCGGTTTTGCGTCCACGTTATGAATCACGGGGATTTCGGGCGTTTCTATTTGGACCTTATTGATATGCTCTGCCAATCGTGTCGCAGCTGGAAGCATCAGATCACAGTGTACGGGCGCACTAACCGCGAGGGGGATTATTTTCTTTGCACCGGCGTTAGTTGCTAACTTCGATGCTCGCTCGACAGCCTCCCGGTTCCCCGCCAACACAACTTGTCCCGGCGCGTTGATGTTTGCACACTGCACAACCTGATCTTCCGAAGCTTTTGCGCACAGCTGCTTAAGTACATTCTCCTCTAACCCTATTACTGCACATACCGAGCTGTGCTCAGCGCTTACCGCTTCTTGCATGAAGCGGCCTCTCTTTGCAGCCAAAACCACAGCATCCTCGAACCGAATTGCGTTTGCACATACTAAAGCCGAATACTCACCGAAGCTATGACCGGCAAAATAGTCAGGTAACGCTCCGCCACTTGCCAGCCACGCATCCCATGTGGCAATGCTAGCGACGAGCATTGCCGGCTGCGTGATTTCTGTTTGGTTCAACTTCTCGAGAGGACCACGAGCAATGACGTCTCCGATGTCGTATCCAAGAATCTCGCCCGCCGATTGAAACCTGTTCTTTATTTGAGGGAAATCACGATAAAGGGCGTCGCACATCCCTAAATATTGGGAACCCTGGCCAGGTAGTATGAATGCAAACTTTTTTGACATGGGGTCTTTAAGCAACTCGTAATGTAGCCAGCTTGGATCTATCGCCTTGTCAATGTTTTTTCTATCTGATTACTTATCAGTTGCGGCACATTGTTTTTAATTTCGATTACTGCGGCATTGATAGCGCTAGCAAACGACGAAGAATCAGCCCCACCGTGACTCTTAACCACTATACCCTTTAGACCTAATAAGCTTGCACCGTTATAACGTCCAGGATCCGCGCGATTACGAATTGCGGTCAAAGCTCGTTTTGAAAAAACCGTACTCAGCTTCCTCCAGACATTACGACTGAATTCATCACGAGCAAATTCTGTCAGCATTCGCGCCACCCCTTCACTGGATTTTAACGCAACATTACCCACGAAGCCGTCACAAACTACTACGTCGACTTTACCTTTGAAAATATCATCGCCCTCTACATAGCCAAAATAATTTAGTTCGCTCGCCTCGAGCAACGTTGCCGCTTGTTTTACACGCTCGTTCCCTTTCATTTCCTCTTCGCCAATATTGAGTAAGGCGACAGTTGGCCTTTCTTTGTCACCGATTGCGCTCGCGAGCACTGAGCCCATAACCCCAAAACGAAATAGCTCTTCCGCGCTAGAATCGACATTGGCGCCTAAATCGAGCATATGGGTAGCCCCGTATATACCTGGCATAATTCCGCAAATAGCCGGCCGATCAATTCCGGGGATAGTTTTTAGTACAAATCGTGCGATTGCCATTAGCGCACCAGTATTTCCAGCGCTAACAGCGGCATGAGCATGTCCATCTTTCACCAAATCAATCGCCAAACGCATCGAGGACTCCCGTCGGTTGCGCAGCGCTATTGAGGGTTTATCGCTCATTTCTACTTGCTGTGGAGCGTGGATTATTTTGCAACGGTTACGTTCAGCTCTGCTTAGTCGGGTTATGTGTGCCGCGATTTTCACTTCGTCGCCTACTAAGTAAAGCGACAAACCGGCGTGCCGTTTCAACGCGATTGATGATGCAGGAATCGTCACGTTAGCACCAACATCGCCTCCCATTATGTCAACCGCAATGGAGACTGCCATCAAATTAGCGAGGTCATTTTCCGTTCAAGAAAAGGACGTTGTACGTACATCCCCGTCGCGCCTAATCCTGTTCTGGGATTATTTGCTTTCCCCGATAGAACCCATCCTTACTAACATGATGCCGACGATGCACCTCGCCGGTTGTTGGGTCCTCTGAGAGAGCAGCGGATTTTAATTTGTCATGCGATCGTCGTTGTCCACGAGTAGACGGCGTTGCTTTATTTTGTTGTACAGCCATGTGTTTCCTCCATATTGATATGATTCAAAGGTCGAAAAGTTATCAGTCGCGCGGCTCGTTTTTTCCCTGCCGTATCAAATTGGCAAGATCTGCGAACGGTTTTTTAAGTCCGATACCTTCTCCACCTTGCGTGGTTTTCAATCCAGGGCACAGGATAGTTTCATGCAGCGGAATCATTGGGCAACTTAGAATCAATTCGTCCTCTATCAACTGTTCTATGTCTATCTTTTCTTGATCGATGATTAACACTTCATCTTCTTGAATTCCTGGCGCGCTTTGCATTGCAGTAGACTCAACTAA
>DPMX01000256.1 GCA_003540955.1 Gammaproteobacteria bacterium | reverse complement strand
TTTTTCGTATACGCCGTCGCGGCAAACGGAGGAGTCATGTCGGTCTTGGTTGCCGTCGAGGTGGATAGAGAAAGTTAGGTATGGTGACGGTGAATAGTCACCCATCTTGCGATCTAGCAACAGCGCATTAGTGCAGAGATAGACAAACTTTTTACGTTCAATATAGCCTCGCACGATCTCCGGCATTTCCTTGTGAATAAGAGGCTCACCACCAGCGATTGATACAACAGGCGCACCACATTCGTCGATCGCAGCTAAGCAGTCTTCCTTGCTAAGACGTTTGTCGAGGATTTCTTCAGGATAATCAATTTTCCCACAACCGGCGCACGCTAAATTGCAGCGGAACAAAGGTTCAAGCATTAATACCAGTGGGTAGCGCTTAATTCCTCTAAATTTTTTGTTCAGTATGTATCGTCCGACACGGTATTGTTGAATCAAAGGTACGCCCATGATTTGCCTCGGTGTATTCTTGAAAAAATTGTTGACTTTCAGGTAATTGCGGCGCCTACTCAATTGGCGACTAAGATACTTTAATGGCTTTGTAAAGTACAGTCCTAGTGTATGCTTCAACACGCAAAAAAAGACCTGTTTCTGGAAAGTTTCGTTCTGGCTCCGTCCATAGTGGCCTTTCTCGCGTTTCTATAGTGCTGACGAATAATATTATCAATTTCTATACGCAGGGGAGCAATACCGTAAGTATCGCGGTGTGGTCCCCTCGGAAAAATCATGGATAGGCCCGTTGCTAGCGATAGTGCCCTGAATGAAGGATAATAGCCTGAGGCACTTAGCCCGCGGCCCACGCCAATTATTGTTTTTGAAAATGAACCCAAAATCGAGCTTTCCGTTACTGGACAATATCAATTCCCCAGAGGATCTTCGGCAGTTGCCGGAGTCTTCATTGGAGCAGGTAGCAGGGGAGTTACGGGAATTCCTACTTTCCTCTGTTAGCCGGAGTGGGGGACATTTTGCAGCGGGCTTGGGGACCGTCGAGCTTACGGTCGCGTTGCACTATCTTTATAACACGCCCGAAGATCGCATTGTGTGGGATGTGGGCCATCAGGCGTATCCGCACAAAATTCTCACAGGACGTCGGGATCGCATGCATACCGTGCGTAAAAAGGGTGGGATTGCACCGTTTCCGAAACGGGACGAGAGTGTTTACGACACCTTCGGTGTGGGGCATTCAAGCACATCGATCAGTGCCGCATTGGGTATGGCCCTAGCAGCAAAAACAACTGGCAATGCGCGTCGAGCTGTCGCCGTAATCGGCGATGGCGGCCTTACCGCAGGTATGGCATTCGAGGCGCTCAACCACGCCGGTGACACCGGGGCCGATGTCTTAGTGATCCTGAACGATAACAACATGTCGATATCACCAAACGTTGGCGCGTTGTCCAACCATTTCGCGCAGTTGATTTCGGGTAAGTTCTATACGACTGTTCGCGAGGGTAGCAAAAGAGTATTGTCCCAAGTGCCTAATGCCTGGGAAATGGTTCGCCGGGCGGAGGAGCACGTGAAAGGTTTCATTGTGCCAGGCACATTGTTCGAGGAATTTGGATTCAACTACATCGGTCCCATCGATGGACACGATCTTCACACGGTACTTAATACCTTGCGCAATATTCAGGCGCTCGAAGGCCCACAATTTCTTCATATCGTCACGAAGAAAGGTAAGGGCTATGCGCCTGCTGAGGAAGATCCGGTCAAATACCATGGAGTCACGCCATTTGATCCGACAGTTGGGATTGTACCCAAACCGACTCCAATGACGCCGAAGCCAACCTATAGCAAAATTTTCGGAGATTGGTTGTGCGATATGGCAGATTTAGATCCACGCCTAGTCGCCATAACTCCAGCGATGCGAGAAGGATCTGGGTTGGTGAGGTTCGAACAGGAATTCCCGGACCGCTATTTCGACGTAGCTATCGCCGAGCAACACAGTGTGGCTGTTGCGGCCGGTATGGCTTGCGACGGTCTCAAGCCTGTCGTCGCAATCTATTCGACTTTCCTTCAACGTGGGTACGATCAAGTTGTGCACGATGTGATCACGCAAAACTTACCAGTCTTGTTTGCGTTGGATCGCGCGGGTGTAGTCGGGGCAGACGGGCCCACACATAACGGAAGCTATGACAACAGTTTTCTACGTTGCCTCCCGAATATCGTTCTAATGGCGCCAGCGGAAGAAAACGAATGCCGTCAGATGTTATACACCGGGTTTATGCATGACGGACCAGTCGCAGTACGTTATCCACGTGGCACCGGCCCGGGGATTGCAACCGAGGAGCAGATGAGTGCGTTGCCCATAGGAAAGGCGCAGGTGCGAAGAAGTGGAGGTGGGATCGCGATTCTGGCATTCGGAACGATGGTGACGCCGTGTGAAGTTGTAGCCGAAAACTTGGGAGCGACACTCATAAATATGCGATTTATTAAGCCGCTAGATGAGGATTTAATCGTCGAGATGACCAAGTCACACGATCTACTGGTCACAGTCGATGAAAATGTGATCGCCGGTGGTGCTGGCAGTGCAGTAAATGAGGTATTAGCGGCGCGAGGTATCGTTCAATCGATTACAAATATCGGTTTGCCGGATAGATTGTTGCAGCATGGATCACGGGAAGACATGCTCACCGATGCAGGACTGACGAGCGAAGGTATCGAGGCATCTATTCGCGCTTACATCAAGAAAATAGGGGCCGGTGAAGCCGCGAAACTTGCCTGATGTTCAGTTTTTTAGCGCTTCGCTTAAGGCGCTTCCTAGGCGTTCTATATCGGCGTGGGAAATCTCTCCCATCATTGAAATTCGAAATATCGACGTTGCGTACGTTCCCTGTCCAGCATAAATTATAAAGCCGGCGTTTTTCAATTTGTCATGGAGTTGTTGATAGTTTGTGGATTTTGGAATCCTATATGCATGGAGGACGCAAGAGCAATCTTCGTCGTTGAGTAACGGCACGATTTTTAGATCACGTAGCAGATGTCGCACTTGATTCATCCGACCTTGATATAACTTACGGCGCTGTTCGACCCCGCCGGCATCGCTCAACTCATCTAGTGCTTCGTTGAGCGCATAAAACGCCTGCACTGACTGTGTAAACGGTGTGTTACCGCTGTCTTGAGCAGCAACATATGCACTAAGGTCGAGATAAAGGTTGCGTGCTGCTCCGATGGCAAGCGCCTCGCGATCAACTACCACGAAGCATGCCCCCGGCACTCCATGCAAACACTTATTGGCGGCTACTGCGCATCCTACGATTGGCCAGTCTTGAAAATCGATCGCTTCGGCGCCAAAGCTACTCACACCGTCTAGTAGGATCGAGACATTATACTGACGACAAAGATCCGCAAGCGGCGCTAGATTATTCAAACGCCCTGTTGTCGTCTCGTGATGGACCACTGCGAGATGCGTAATTTCTTGGTCTGCGCGAAGTATGCTTCCTAGCGCAGTGAAATCGATAGCGTCTTGCCATGGACCAGCCAGCTGCACATTGGCAATTCCGTAGCGATTTGCAATTTGGCTGACGCGCTCCCCGTAGACGCCGTTCTCGACGACTAATAATTTTCCGCTGGCGGGTACCAAGCTTGTTATCATCGCCTCGACTGCAGCAGTTCCTGATCCTGTCAGGAGTGCGATTGCCCACGTGCTCGGTTTGAGTGCATAGACATCTAGAATCTTTTTTCGGATGTCACTTTGTAAAACGGCGAATTCAACCTCGCGATGGCATAAATCGTCGTTTAGCATCGCCTGCCTTACTTTAGCACTAAGGGTAACGGGACCTGGGTTCAGTAAAATCGTTTTCATGTTTGTCGCAAACAAATGCTGAGGCGCTTCAAGGCCGATGCCGGGGATATTGATGGCCGCGGTAGATTGTCGATCGTGCCGCCGCAGATTTTTAAATGTAGAAATCGAGGTCCCTCAGCGCGATCGGCGCATAAGAGATTGGTGATACTGCGCGTGTCCGTTGAGCGCATCGCATGGGCATAACCACAGGCTGCGGCGATCGCCGCAAAATCAACGCCTGGGGAAACGGTGGCTTGGCCGCCAGTCGAATCATGCACTTCATTATCTAGCAATATATGCGTTAGGTTATCAGGCGCGTATGCGCCGAGCGTCGCCATGTTTCCCATGCGCATCAAAGCCGCACCGTCACCGTCGATGATAATTATATGGCGATCTCGTCGCGCCATCGCGAGTCCGAGACCAAGGCTCGACGCACAACCCATTGAGCCGACCATATAGAGATGGTTGTCTCGGTCTTCTTGTGCGTAGAGTTCGCGACCGGTATAGCCCGTTGTCGCAACGATAACGGAGTCGATTTCCCTTGTTGCCTCGATGATCCGAGCTAGTGCGACGGAGCGACTTGGACGCTGCTCGACGCTTTGGTTTTTGAACGGTCTACCGATAACAGTTGTGCGCGCCCGAAAGTGATTTGCAGGCGCGTCTAACTTAGTTGGTGCTACGCTGCCTTTTTTCATCAATAAGGCGTAGGGACGTTTTTCTCGCCTAAAATAGTCGACGACACGGTTGAGCGTAGGTTGTACATCTTCCCTTTTGTCCGGGAATGCCTCCCATGGTATCGACATCGTGTCGAACAGCGCTCCTGTGATCTGGCCCATTAACTCGTGCTGCGGTTCATCGTTAAGGTCAGGTGCGCCGCGGTGAGTGCAGATGAGCAGTAGCGGGATTTTGAATACGTAGGCGAGCGAAGTAAGTGGACTTACAGCATTGCCAAGGCCAGAGTTCTGCATCATAGCGACGGCTCGGCGACCGCCGATCACCGCGCCCGCGGCGGCCGCAACGGCGTCACCCTCGTTCGCGGCTCCGACATAGGTCAGTGCGGGGTCGTCTATCACATAGTTGATAAAAGGCGTCAGAAAAGAACACGGTACCCCTGCGTACCAATTGAAACCCATCTCATGGGCAGGAGTCAGAAAATCTTTGGCCGCAAGCATCCTATTATTAAGCCCCGTCGCTAAGAGTCTTGTTCTGAAGTGAAATTGCCAGCGCGTTCTAGATCAGCGAGTGAATTCACGTCTAACCAATGTCCGTGAATATACCAAACGCGAATGGTGTGACCGCAGTCAACCATAAAATTAATTAGATCAGGGATCCCGAGCTGGTGAAAATCGTCGGAGGTGCGCAATGCCTCGATCGCCTGGGTTAACCATTTACGGCCTTCGTTTTTGATTCGGATCATCCCGATCCACCGGCCGTCCGGTCGCTTTTCTTCCGAGCGCGAAAAGTCAGATGTGATTCGTTGTAAGGTGATGGCTTGGCCCCACATCGACCGGTCGTCTGGCTCGCTACAATATGCGAAGTCTTGTGTCCCGCTATGAGTGCTCCCGTCCATCGCCGAGTCTACAACGATGCTGATGCTGGTGTCATTTTCGATCAGATCACGCAAGATGTAGCTGCGAAAGAGTAAATCTCCGTACATCACGACCATGTCGTCCGTAAATGTGTCGATCGCACAAGCTAGCGAGGCTAACTCACCGGTTGACTCGTGTTGTTCGTTTACAACCACATTGATACCGCTAACGTCGATGCTTGCGGCCTTGTACCCCGCGACAACGGTTATGTCATCGATGGCTCGTTTTTTACATTTGTTCACCAATCGGCGCAACAACGCGACCCCGCCAACTGGGATCATTGATTTGGGTCGCTGTTCTGTTAGGTCACCTAAATTATCACCGCGCGTAGCGGCAAGGATCACTGCTTTCGTGTCGGGTTGGCGATCCGAGAAATAACGTCGCTCGGCCTTCGCTAATTCATTGGCCCCCTGCAAGCGAAAGATTTCGTTAACACTCGCAATCGTATCTTCAACCTCAACAAGCCCTTCAGTCTTAAAGATCAGCGTTGCCGTTTTTTGCATTGCACTCATCGCGCTTCGAAGTATATGGTTCGCCCAGATAACAAGACTTATTTCGGCCTTACGGAATACTTCCACCGGAGTGCTGTAATATTTTGTGGGCACAATCACTAACGGTGAGCGGTTCGCCCATTCTGACGCGAATTCTAGGATTTGATCAGGCCGGGATGCCTTACTGTGGATCAAGATTGCGTCAGCACCGGCTAAACGATAGGCTTCGGCACGACGTAATGC
>DPMX01000002.1:14642-20656 GCA_003540955.1 Gammaproteobacteria bacterium | reverse complement strand
CTTGGCCTACTAGATCATGTAGATCGGGTACTTCGTCCGGCGAAAACAACGTCCATGGCTCCTCCTCACACACCCGTTTCATAAATAGGTCGGGTATCCAATTGGCCGTATTCATATCATGTGTGCGGCGTCTATCATCCCCTGTGTTTTTTCGAAGTTCGAAAAATTCTTCTGAGTCCACGTGCCACGATTCTAGATAGGCACACATGGCGCCTTTCCGTTTGCCACCTTGGTTTACAGCGACCGCCGTATCGTTTGCTACTTTTAGAAAGGGCACGACACCTTGAGATTTACCATTTGTTCCTTTGATGTGCGCACCCATGCCGCGTACCGGGGTCCAGTCGTTGCCCAAGCCTCCAGCAAACTTCGACAGCAGTGCATTATCTTTCATCGCACTGAATATTCCGTCGAGATCGTCTGGCACGGACGTCAGGTAACAAGAGGATAGTTGTGGGCGTAGCGTACCCGAATTGAAAAGCGTCGGTGTGCTACTCATAAAGTCGAACGAAGATAGCAGTGTGTAGAACTTTATGGCCCATTCTTCTGGGTTTATTTCGTTGATTGCGAGGCCCATCGCCACCCGCATAAAAAATGCTTGAGGTAACTCTATACGGGTATCTTGATGCTGTAGAAAGTATCGGTCATACAGTGTTTGTAGACCAAGATATGTAAAACTAAAATCGCGTTCCGGTTTTAATGCTTGCCCCAACTGCTGAAGGTCGAAACTCCCTAGGCGCGGGTCCATCAATTCGAGTTCTATCGCCGTTTTTATGTAGGCTTCGAAGTATTGCGGATACTGTTCACTCATCTCTTCCTGAGTTGCATGTTGCTCGTGTCTAGTGACAAAAGTGAGCGCCTCATGACGCAAGATATCGAGCAATAGTCGTGCCGCGACATAAGTGTATTCAGGTTCTCGCTCGATAAATGTCCGAGCACTCATGATCAATGCTTTGGACACATCGGATTCCGCTACACCGTTAAATAGTGATCGTTTCGTTTCTTCGATCAGCGCGGCTGGATCCATCTGAGGTATGTCATTACAAGCTTCGGTGACCAGGCGTTCGATGCGATTTTCGTCAAACTCAACTTGGCTCCCATCAGAACGAGTTACCGTCAATTGTGTATGGTCGTTATTTGAATCTGCTGCGTTCGCTGAGCGCTCGCGCGCGCGATCCTCGCGGTAGAGAACATAAGCTCGTGCGACTTTATGTTCTTCGCTACGCATCAGGCCAAGTTCTACTTGATCTTGAATGTCTTCGATGTGGATAGAACCGCCGGTTGGCATCCTGCGAGTTATAGCTTGAACGACCGAATTCGTGATGCGATCGACTGTTTCGTGAATCCGAGTCGATGCCGCTGCAGTCCCACCTTCGACCGCTAGGAATGCTTTAGTAAGTGCTACTTTTATTTTTCCAGAATCAAGAGCTGTTACCTTGCCATTCCTTCTAATTACTCGATATCCCCCAGGTTTAGTTGCTGCGATTTCGGCAGTCGCCGGCATTTGGTTTGGCGCGATTGGCGTGTCTATCCCCGTTTTGCCATCCGTAACGGTGGAATTCCCTTGTTCCATTCTTCCCCCTCGTTGCCCCTGTGTTTATTTCGTTACAAGCCTGTTGCTGAATTTGCCGAAATATTTATGTTTTGTTTGTAAACGATTGTATATCACCACAATAAATTGTGGTCAAGGCTTATTTGTACCACAAGATAGTGTGGACTCCCTGTGTAGGACTGGCGCAGCAACTTGGGTAAATTATGGGTAAAATGTGGGGATAAATTTGGTTTCTAGGTATGAATCAGGGCGTTAGGGGACCTAAAGCCTTAGCTCGACTTAAGTTGTTCGATCCTGTCTATTCGTCGGCTTGGCCCGCGCAGACCGCTAGAAATTATTCTAGTTTTGACCCCAGCTCTGCATCATTACCTCGCACCGACGCTAATCATAGTCCCTCGCGACTGTTAAGATGCCACTATGCAAAATGGCTGCCTCAAAGTCGTGCAATTGACCGACACTCACATTTTTGCGGATTCGACTCGCCGAATCGGGGGTTTAAATCCACGAGAAAGTTTTTTGGCTACGCTTGAAAAAGCCTCAGTTGCGATTCGAGGCTGTGATTTTGTACTTGTCACGGGAGATTTGGCAGCCGAGGGGGAAGGGCTGGCATACCGTTGGCTAGTTGAGACGCTGGCCTCGTTTGAGACTCCGATATACTGTCTGCCCGGCAATCACGATATAGGTACCGTTATGGCGCCCATCGTAAGTGCCAGCGGTTGGACTTACGGCGGGTCCCACGTTATCGGCGGTTGGAATTTTGTGTTGTTAGATAGTTGTGTTGTCGACGCTGAGTATGGTTGCCTAGGTGAGGCAGAGCTCGACCGGTTGGCGACAAGTCTCTCACGACAACCAAACTTACCAACACTAATTTGTCTACATCATCACCCGGTACCAATGGGGAGTGCTTGGATGGACACAATGCTGCTCACCGACAGTGCTAATTTCTGGTCCGTAGTAAAACAAAATCCGCAGGTCTCTGGAGTATTGTGGGGTCATGTGCATCAGAACTTTGACACCTTTAAACATGGCGTCCGATTACTCGCCAGCCCCTCCACTTGTGTCCAATTCGCCGCCCGCTCACCGAGCTTTGCCCTTGACCCGCTAGGGCCCGGTTTCCGTTTTTTGAGATTATTCGCCGACGGGCATATTGATACGGAAATAAAGCGAGTCGAACCATAGCGAGCGCTTCGATCGCGGTCTACCGCGTTTAAACTGGGTGGCGTAGGTAAATCGGTTTCGCGAATTCTGGCGCGATACAGGCGCCAGCCCACAATGCGTCGCGAGCCTGTCTTAAACCGTTAGATGCGGAAGGATATAAAGGGTTGTCGTGGACGCGGATGTTGTTGGCGCAAGTAGAGAGGATTTGTTCGCGGTATGCTTTGACCCCGGTGCCTATAACGACACAATTTGAGTCGTTTGGTAGTGGTAAATTTCCCGGTGTACTTATCGCATCTGGTTCTAGTATCTTGGCGACCTTCGTTTTTATGTTTACTTGATAAACCGCAAAGTAGACTTCTTGCCGGCGTGCATCCATTACCGGTACGGTGGTCGAGCAGTTGTGTTTCTCCGCACCCCCGATTGCTAGCATGGCGAGGCACGACAGCGGCACCACCGGCAAGTCGTGGGCCATTGCAATCCCTTGTGCTATAGAGGTTGCCACACGGACCCCAGTAAACGAGCCTGGACCGGCACCGAACGCGACTGCGCTAAGGTTTTGGACAGATAGCTCGGCATCGGCTAGCAATTCGGCGACCATCGGCAATATAAGATCCGTATGGCGACGCGGTGCGATCTCGAAGCATTCTTGTATTTCGTCGTTGATAAGTAACGCCGCGGAGCATGCTTCCGTCGCCGTTTCTATAGCGAGAATTTTCGTCATTATCGAGTCCCCACAGTATTAATAAATCGTCCCGAATTGTTTCCGCTATAATCCGAGGCTATGTTCACGCCAATCGAAGCATTTCTTGGATGGCGATACACACGGGCTAAACGCCGGAGTCATTTCGTCTCTTTTATATCCGCTATCGCGATGCTAGGGGTCGCGTTAGGCGTGGCTGCGTTAATAACTATTTTATCGATTATGAACGGTTTCGAAAGTGAGTTGCGCGATCGCATACTTGGAATGGAAGCTCATGTGGTGGTCACTGCGGAAAACGGCCCATTGAAAAATTGGAGAAGATTTGCAGAAAGTGCTGAGCTCCACCCCTCGGTTGTGGGTAGTGCTCCGTACATCCGCCGCGAGGCGATGCTAACACATCACGAGAACGCGCACGGAGCGGTGATACGGGGCATTGAACCTGTTAGCGAGCTTAACGTGAGCGTTATCGCGAATAAGGTTGGTATGGAAGATTTGAGTGCGCTGCAGCCGGGCTCTTTTAGTGTCATTCTCGGGCGTGGTCTGGCCGAATTGCTGCGAGCTCGGATCGGCGAAAGCGTTACGATTATTTCACCGGAGCCGGCGCGAACCCCGGTTGGGGCGATCCCGCGATTACGTAGATTTAAAGTGGTAGGGATATTTGAAGCTGGGGTGCATGAATACGATACGAGCATGGCGTTGGTACATATTGACGATGCCGCGAAAATGTTTCGCTATCGAGATGGGGTAACCGGTGTTCGGATTAAAGTTAGGGACCCGTTTAACGCGCCTAGAATCGCGGTTGACCTCGATAATAGCCTGTCGGGCATCACGATGACGACGCTCGATGTCGTTGATTGGACCGAGAACAATGTCAATCTATTTCGAGCTCTAAAAACAGAGAAAATCGTAATGTTCGTTATTTTAGCACTGACGATCGCGGTGGCTGCGTTTAATCTTATCGCCACTCTCGTGATGGTGGTTTCGGAAAAGAGTTCGGAGATCGCGATTTTGCAGACACTGGGGATGACGAAAAAAAGCATCCTCACTGTCTTTTTGTTCCACGGTGGTTTAATTGGCGTAGTCGGTATCGTGGCAGGGACTATTATTGGCGTCCTATTGGCGATTAACGTCGATGTAATCATCGGTTCTATTGAGCAGATATTGCGTTTCAAAATCCTGTCGCCGGACATCTACTACATTAGTGAGATTCCGTCTGAACTCAAGCTTCGTGACGTAGCGGTCGCTGTATTGGTCGCAGCAGTATTATGCCTACTCGCGCCATTGTACCCGGCTCTGCTAGCCAGTCGCACCGCGCCCGCGCGAGCATTACGTTATGACTGAGGTGGTACTAGAAGCGTTTGACTTGGTTAAGCGATTCCATGACGGAGAATTGAAGGTCGAGGTACTTAAAGGAATATCGATGCAGGTAGTAGGAGGTGAGACCGTCGCGATTTTGGGTGCGTCTGGATCAGGGAAAAGCACATTGCTTGAATTGCTCGGCGGTTTAGACAATCCGACCGACGGTAAGGTGGAAGTGTGCGGTTTAGATTTGTCTCGGGTGAACGAACAGGAGCGCGGTAAGCAACGTAATGAGGTTCTTGGTTTCGTATACCAATTTCACCATTTGCTTACGGAATTTTCTGCGTTGGAAAATGTTGCGATGCCATTATTAATCGGTGGTATGAGTATTCCGGAGTGTAGGTCTCGAGCGATTGCGGCGCTTGAGCGCGTCGGGCTGGGGCATCGCGCACGGCATCGCCCAGGAGAACTGTCCGGTGGGGAACGCCAAAGGACCGCCATAGCGCGGGCGTTGGTCACCAATCCAAAGTGTGTGCTAGCAGACGAGCCAACTGGCAATTTAGATCGGGCGAGTGCGGTTCAGTCACTTGACGCGATGATGGTCTTACGGGAGGATAGTGGAGCAGCGCTGGTCGTCGTTACGCATGATGAAAAGATCGCCGCAGAAATGGAGCGGGTACTTGTTCTTGAGGACGGGACGATCCGTTGAAAATAAAAACACTCACTGGGCCTGGCGATGGCTCGATATTTTTCTGCGTTTGCGACGCAAATAAACCAGGTGCATTCGCCACAACCAACGTACGACTAGGTTGCCAACCGCACCTGCGCTAAGCCCACAAACAAAACATCCGACGACTAGTGGGTACCAAATCTCGCTTAGGATTGCTGTAATGCCGTCGACCGAGGCCTCGAAGGGTATACCAGCTTGTGAGCTTTCGTGCCCGGTAATCCACGACCCAACTTTAAATGCGAAGATAAACATCGGTGCGAATGTTATTGGATTAGAAACCCAAATCGCAGTGAAAGTCACCGGCAGGTTGACTCGTAGTAAAAGCGCAGCCGGCATAGCCAATATCATCTGAATCGGTATCGGGATGAATGAAAGGAAAAGGCCCAACCCAACCCCGCCAGCGACCGGTCTACGACCGAAATGCCATAGATTGGAATCGTGTAGCCGTCGATTTATTGTACCGAAACGGTAACTAGGGGTTTTTGTTTTTCGCCTCGAGAAAAAGTTTCTGAGTATAGTTTTTGGGCCCATTTAAATTGACCTTTCAATATGGAGGCTGTTACACAAATACAATCGGG
>DPMX01000002.1:0-14344 GCA_003540955.1 Gammaproteobacteria bacterium | reverse complement strand
ACAAATACAATCGGTTACTTAAATCAATACGTCTATCGAAAATCTATCGGTAGTTCGGGTTAGCGTATGGGTTATCATACTCGCGTCTCAAGCAGCGCGTTCATGTTTCTGCGTGTATTATTCTTTTCGACATCCGGCGTCTCTGATATTGTCTAGCCAGGTGCAAGATAAACTGTTTTTGCGCTCGGTAAGGGCGCTGGTTGCAACAAGGGGTCTATGTGTACGAATTTGTAAAAGCTGGCGGTTGGATGATGCTGCCGATTCTTATTTGCTCAGTGGTTTCGATGGCCATCGTGATCGAACGATTCTGGTCATTACAAAAACGTCGGATTACGCCAAATGATCTGGGTACCCAAGTATGGCAATGGGCACGCTCGGGGATTCTAGACGACAAACGTATCGAAACTTTGCGAGTGGGCTCACCGCTCGGGCGGGTACTGGCGGCCGGCTTAGTGAATCGGAAGTACGCGCGTGAGGTCATGAAAGAGGGCATCGAAGAGGTTGGCCGACACGTCGTGTATGAGTTGGGACGTTATTTGAACACGCTCGGAACAATAGCGGCAGTTAGTCCACTACTCGGACTCTTGGGGACGGTGATAGGGATGATAAAGGTTTTCGCCGCTATCACAACGCAAGGTGTAGGTGATGCGTCAGTTCTTGCGGGTGGAATTTCAGAAGCATTGATCACTACGGCCGCTGGTCTTTCGGTCGCAATCCCTACATTGATGTTTTATCGCTATTTCCGCAATCGGGTAGAAGGTCTGGTAGTGACTATGGAACAAGAGGCTCTTAAACTTGTGGAGGCATTGCACGTCGCGAGAGAACATGACGTGGAGACCGATTCGTTATGAATTTTCGACCTCATCCAGAAGAGGAAATCGACGTCAATTTGACGCCTTTGATTGATGTTGTTTTTTTATTGCTGATATTTTTCATGGTGTCGACGACGTTTATTCGGGAATCCGAAATAGAAATAAGTTTGCCTGAGGCGAGCACGGAAGTGAGGAGAGATCCGCCAAACTCGATAGAAATCGCGATTGACGCGAGGGGGCGATATTTTATCAATAGTGAAGTGTTGAGCGATACTCGGGTCGCGACTATACGACAGGCGCTATACGACGCGCGACCCCTCGACTCGGAACCTGTGGTTATTATTAATGCGGACGCCCGTGCGACTCATCAAGCGGTTATCGCCGTAATGGATGCAGCACGGCAGGTTGGAATGACGCAGATCACGTTCCCTACAAAGGTTAGCCGCGAAAAATGATCGTAGCGCACTCTGTCGCGACCTAGGTCGGCTTGCATGAAGTTTTTTGAAGAATTTCCGCAAAGGGTTTGGTATTCGCGCCACCCAATTGCGGCGGCATTGGCGCCGCTTGGCTGGGCTTATCGCGCTGCAGGAGCAGCACGCAAAGCCGCGTACCGTAGCGGCCTGTTGACTACCTACAACGCTGATGCCCCAGTCGTCGTCGTCGGTAATATTACGAGTGGCGGTACCGGGAAAACGCCCCTTGTAATTTGGTTAGTGGACCATTTTCGTTCGCTCGGGTACTCCCCTGGGGTTGTTGCTCGCGGTTATCGCGGCCGTGCTAAAAGTTGGCCACAGCAGGTAAGACCGGACAGCGATTCTTCTGTGGTGGGCGACGAAGCGATTGTTATCGCGCGTCGCGCGCGGTGCCCAGTAGCAGTCGGCCCGAGGCGAGGTGAGGCGGTAGATGCGTTGTTGCGTTATTCTAAGTGCGATATTGTTATCAGCGATGATGGACTCCAACATTATGCACTAGAACGAACTTGTGAAATCGCTGTCATCGATGGAGTACGTCGTATGGGGAACGGTCGTTTCTTACCTGCCGGACCGCTTCGCGCGCCAGTATCGAGACTTGATTCGGTCGATCTGGTCGTAACTAATGGGATAGCTTTGCGTGGTGAATTTGAGATGAAATACGTCGCAGACCACGCATGCGGGATAAACAACGGCGAAGTTCAGGAACTGTCTAAATTCGCTCCTAAAGAGGTACATGCAGTGGCCGGAATTGGGCACCCGGAGCGTTTTTTTTCGATGCTTCGGGGCAAGGGGTTTAGGGTCATTCCCCACCCGCTGCGGGATCACGCTAGATTGCATCAATCGGATTTTATATTCGATGATGAGTTGCCAATCATGATGACTGAAAAAGATGCAATTAAGTGTGGACATCTAGATATGCCGGGATGCTGGTACATTCCGATCACGGCAGAACTGCCTAACGTATTTAAACGACGCTTATCGTCCGTGTTTAGTGAGGCTAGTAATGGATAAGAAGCTATTAGAACTACTCGTGTGCCCGGTAACAAAAGGACAGCTAATCTACGATAAAGAAGGGCAAGAGCTAATTTCTAAATCCGCAAGACTTGCGTACCCGATCCGCGATGATATTCCCTTCATGCTGGAAGATGAGGCGCGCGAACTGACCGATGAGGAACTAGAGCGTCTAAATTCGTGACATTTAAGGTGTACATTCCAGCTCGGTATGCTTCGCTTCGATTGCCGGGCAAACCTCTTTTATCACTGGCTGGGAAGCCGATAATTCAGCACGTGTACGATAACGCTCGGCTAAGCGGCGCTGCGGAGGTCGTTGTGTCAACCGATGACGATCGCATCGCTCGCGTGGCTGCTGAATTTGGCGCGAGCGTTGTTCGTACGGCTGGCACGCATATCTCTGGTACCGATCGCATCGCGGAGGCAGTCGCAGTTCGAAGTGAGCCGGACGATACAATCATAGTCAATGTCCAGGGCGATGAACCCCAATTGCCAGCAACTGTAATTCATCAGGTAGCAACCCTTATAGAGTTGAACACAGGGGTTGATATTGTAACTATTTGCGAACCAATCGAAGATGCACGCGAGCTCGACGACCCGAACATAGTAAAAGTCGTCCGTACTGACAACCTACGGGCAATCTACTTTTCCCGTGCTCCGATTCCACACGCGCGCGGTGGTCGCGAGTTAAAATTAGCGCATTACCGTCGGCACGTTGGAATCTATGCTTACCGAGTGAAGTACCTACGACAATTCGTTGAAACTGCGGCAGCAGAACTTGAATTGATCGAACATTTGGAACAGCTTCGCGCTATATCAAATAATGCAACTATTATCGTAGCCGATGCGATTGCGGCATGTGGGGTTGGAATAGATACACGGGACGATTATGAGCGGGCGCAAAAATATTGGGAACCGAGTGCGTAGCGGGTGCCAGTCTCGGAGAGACACTTTACGTTTGCTAGGAACTGATCCCGTTTGTAGAAAACGGACTTACTTTCGCTTTGCTAGCTTACCTATTGGACGCGCTAGATTTCGAACGATTTACCCATGAGTTTGCAGAGGCTCTAATAGGCGATGGTTCACTTTCCAGTCGTAGCGCTTAGCGTTCTCGGTAGGTGATGCGGCCTTTTGTGAGGTCATATGGTGTGAGTTCAACAGTAACGGTGTCGCCGGTTAGGATCCGGATGTAGTGTTTTCGCATCTTACCCGAGATATGCGCCATGACGACGTGACCATTTTCAAGTTCAACTCGAAACATTGTGTTCGGCAAGGTGTCCACGACTGTGCCCTGCATTTCAATATGTTCTTCTTTCGCCATACGATCTCGTTGAATGCCGTTTTTTTTGCTTTCGGTACCGCTTATTGTGCCCTAATCCCACGCGGAGCGTAAAGCGCGAATAATTTAAGGGGCTTTGGGTAGAAAAGTTGCGCGAATAATTACTAGCGGGTCGACGGTGGAGAACGCCACGCGCCATTGACGTAACATTGATGGGGAGAGAACTCTGACTTGTAAGTCATTTTTTTACACGCATCGATCCAATATCCAAGGTATAACCACTTCATACCGAGGTCGCGCGCGATCGTGATCCCTTGCAATATCGCGTAACGCCCAAGGCTTCGCTCGGACTTTGTAGGATCGAAGAACGTATAGACAGCCGACAGTCCATCGTCAAGGTGATCAATGACTGATACTGCATATAGCATCCGTTTGAATCTTATTTCATAGAAAGTTGTGCTTGCCCAATTTGCGGTAAGGAAATCCATGTAGCTCCCTGGGTTGAGGTTTTCCATGCCACCGCCGGCGTGTCTTGCGGCAACGTAGCGAGTATATAGATCGAAGTGCAATGGGTCGTATACCGGTTCACATGCATGAATGGAAAGATCATTATTGCGCCGTAGGTTCCTACGCTGGCCACGCCGCGGTTTGAAATCGTTCACAGGTAAGCGAATAGGAATACATGCGTCGCAGGAAGGACAATTCGGGCGGTAAATATGTCCACCACTCCGACGAAAGCCTTGTTCAGAGAGGGCGCTGTAGGTCGCTTTATCCGGGCATATTCGCGGATCAGCGAACAGTGTCACCGCGCGTTGCCCAAGGAGGTAACCGCATGGATGCGGGGAGGTTGTGAAAAATCCTAAGGGCCGTGCGCGATGTGGTTCAGTTACGTTGATGGCGCTGTACTCCAGGCGCCTGAGGTCGGGCTACATGCGCAAAAACTATATAGCAATGCATTAAAATCCCCACGAGGGATTCTTGTTGCACCGAGTGAGGCGAGGTGGTCGTTGTGAATCTGACAATCAATCAATTTGTAATCCCAATCTAACAACTGAGCGGCAAGCTCAACCAATGCAATTTTTGACGCATCCGTGCGTTTGCTAAACATAGATTCCCCAAAAAATACCTGGCCAATGGTGACACCATAGAGTCCCCCGACAAGTTCATCTTTCGACCAACATTCTACGGAATGTGCGTATCCATGACGGTAGAGGTTCTCGTACGCTGTTACCATAGGTGTTGTGATCCAGGTGCTTGACTGATCGCGACGCGGGGCGGCACAGCCTTGTATCACTTGATCAAAGGCTTGATCGACTGTGACATTGAAAGCGTCTCGTCTGAGTGTTCGACGCAATGACCGCGATATTTTTAGGACGTTGGGGAATAGCACGGAACGCGGGTTCGGCGCCCACCATAAAATTGGCTGTCCCTCCGAAAACCAGGGGAATATGCCATTTCGGTAAGCTGAGATAAGGCGCTCCAGTGTGAGATCACCTCCTGCTGCGAGCAGACCGTCGGGCTCTGTTAACGCCTCCGATGTGTCTGGAAAGTCGTCAGAAACCTTGTTGGCGCGAATCCAATAAAGTGAATTGCCCATGCTGTAAGAATTAGTCCGATGTATTGACGAGGCGGATAGGTTCGTCAAATTCGGGCAGGTTTTTGTAGGGAGTGTGCCCCGAAACTTCTTGTATGTACCTATCGATATGTTGTGTTTCGCGAAGCAGGAACCTTGCCACTGCATCACGTAGACGCGGATCATCGATCCAATGTGCAGACCAGGTCTTCACCGGATCGAAGCCGCGCATTATTTTGTGTTCTCCTTGGGCTCCGGCGTCAAATCTGCGTATGTTTTGTTCGATACAGAATTCAATCGTTTGGTAATAACACAGTTCAAAATGGAGCTGTTTGAAATGTTTTGAGCAACCCCAGTGTCGCCCATAGAGCGTGTCTGAGCTTCGCATCGAGAATGAGCCTGCTACATACTCTCCCTCATGTTTGCCCAATATGAGCAGCGGTGCATGGGGCATGGCTCGCGACAAATAGTTGAAAAACGACTTAGTAAGACGCGGTTCTCCCCATTTTCGGCGAAACGTGGAGCAGTAAAACTCGTGAAATGTCGACCAATGCGTCGCTGTTATCGCATCACCGTAGAGGACCTCGATGTCGATTCCTGGCGCACAGGCGTTACGTCGTTCGCGTCGAATTTGTTTGCGGCGTTTAGAATTGAGGGCCTGCAAGAACTGATTAAAATTATCGTAGCCTCGGTTGAACCAATGATACTGACAGCCGGTACGGATCAGCAAATCTTGTCTTTCAAACTGCTTGACCTGATCGTCGTTTGGAAATAGAAGGTGAAGCGAAGAAGCGCTATGTGTGGCGACGAGTTCAATCGCTGCAGCGATAAGCTTTGGCCCTGCAATATCGATAGCGAGTGGATCGGAAACGAGTATGCGATTTCCGGCTGCTGGCGTGAACGGAATAGCGGAAACCAATTTTGGATAGTAGCGGCCACCGGCGCGCTCAAAGGCATCAGCCCAGGCCCAATCGAAAACGAACTCGCCATATGAGTTTGTGCGGAAATATAAAGGCATCGCTGCGGATAGGACGTCGTCGTTATCCCGCAAGAGTATGTGCGTACTGTACCAGCCCTGTGGCTTCAGGCAGTCATGCAGCTCTAAACCAAGCAGAAACTCATGTGATAAAAACGGGTCACCTTCCTTGTTGAGGCGATTCCATTCGTTGACCTCAACCTCGGCAAGCGAATTTATTACCTCCACTTTCATGGTTGATAATTATTCGGCAAGTATGCGGGTACCGGTATAAGTGGCGCGGCATTAGTAGGGTGGTTCAACTTGTTGGCGGGTCTTGCGAGTTGGTATAAACGGGAAACGGCGCGACGTTCCCGCCGGTTCCCGTAGCGTCCATAACCTTGGGATGTCCTGTTTTTTCGACTTCGTCGATGCGGACGACCGAATGCATAGGGATGTAAGTGCGCTGCACGCCGTTAAACTCCGACTTCAAATTCTCTTCTGAGGGATCGACAACAACCGACGATTTTTCGCCGAACAAGAGTTCTTCGATCTCTATAAAGCCGAATAATCCGCTTTGGTGCACTTTACTGGCATAGATCTCATAGACCTTGCCTTGGTTGTGGAAGGTGACGCGGTAAGTACTCTTTTTGCTCATTTATAAATCTATACAACAAAATCGGTTTATAAATAGTAGCATATTCCAGCGACGTGCTGAGGCACTGGCTACTACTTATCCGTATGTCAAACCCCCGCCGGGGCCAAGCGGAATCCCGACTGCGATCCAGGCGAGCAAAACACTGATCCAAACTGCGGCAAACGCGGCCGCATAAGGAAGCATGAGCGCGATGACGGTGCCAAGGCCGGCACCGCTCACGAAGCGCTGGATTAATGCGACGATTATAACCATATATGGATTCAGCGGAGTGATGATGTTTGTGATCGAATCCCCGACACGGTATGCAACCTGAGTCAATTCTGGGCTGATCCCAACATACATAAACATGGGGACAAAAACGGGCGCAAAAAACGCATATTTTGCGGAAGCTGAACCGACTAGTAAATTCCCCAGCATTACCACTACAACGAAGATTAAAATCAGTGCCCAGACAGGGACCGCAAGCTCGAGTAAGATGCTGCCGCCGGCAATGGCTAGCATCTCGCCGAGACCAGAAAATTTAAATGACTCGATAAATTGGGCCGCGAAAAATGCGAGCACAATGTAGGGGCCGAGCTCGGCCAATGTCTTTCCCATTGCCTCAGCCACGTCACGATTATTGCGAAAGGAGCCGCTTACGTAGCCGTACACAATGCCTGGGATAAAAAATAGGATAAATAGTATGGGCACCATCGCTTCTACCCACCGTGGAAATCTGTCCCCCGTGCCATGTAACGCTCCACCCGGTGTTAGAATGAGAAATCCAAGCGCGGCCATCGCAATAAGAAGCGCGGTAATAGCATGGAACATGGCTCGTCCGTCGATACTCTGGCTCGCTTCTATTTCGCTTGAGTTGATTGTGACTTGTCTGGCGCGGGGTTCTACCCAAAGCACAGTCACCGCCCACCCAACCAACGTTAGCACTAGGGTCGAGGCGAGCATAAACCACCAATTCCCAGTGACCGCAACGCGGTAGTCCGAGTCTATAAGGTGAGCGGCAGATTCCGTAAATCCGGCTAGTAGAGGATCTAATGCGGTAATGACGAGGTTCGCGCTAAATCCGGCAGATATTCCAGCGAACGCGGTTGCGATCCCCACCAAGGGGGAACGACCACTGAGAAGAAACAATAGTGCTGCAATAGGGGGTAGCACGACATACCCTGCATCCAGTCCGATAGATGAAAAAATACCGAGAAAAACGATCGTGGGAGTTAATGCAGAAGGACTTACTCGGTTTGCCAACGTGGTCAATAGTGCAGGGACGAAACCGCTCCGCTCGGCAACGCCAATCCCGAGCATGCCGACAAGAACTATACCGAGAGGAGGAAACTGCACAAAATTCGGTACCAAGTGACTGATCAGCCACCATAGACCCTTGCTATTAAGTAGGCTTCTCGGCTCAATGACGTCGGTCACTAATTCGCCACCAGACGCGGCGGGTAAAACTTTTACAACTGACCAGCCGGCGTGCACAGCAATGGCTGATAAGATGATTACAAATGCGGTCGCAAGTGCAAACATTGTGGCGGGGTGCGGTAGTCGATTACCGAGATGTTCGATGCGATCGAGGAATGTTGGCATTGCAATCACGTATGGGTTAATAGTTTTGGCGCGGATAAGCCCTAGATAAATCAATGTTCGCTGTGACTTCCAATGCTACTAGGCATAGCGGTATTAGTCCGATCTTAGTCGATCATTGCTGGCCGAAATTCCATTAGTTGCATTGGTGCCCTGTCGGTTTACGTCCGTAACGGCATCCACAGAACCTAGTAGAAACTGCACTATTTAAGCGGATGTTCGCGTCAGCTCGTTGATATTTGGTTGAGCTGAAAATCTTTACGGTGTCTGATTGGACGTCCTTTCCCTAGCAAATGTGAGCTATAAAGGTTATTATAAAACCCATAAGTAACATAGCGTTATTTTATCTATGAAGAACTTGGATTAATAAATGGCGCAAGCAATCCGCAAGCAACCTAGGGTCGCTGATCCAGTATCGTCGCATGTCCTGCAAAGGATCAAAGAAGGGATCCTCATCGCGTTGGGTGGAGTAGCGTTATTCTTACTCATCGCTTTGTGGTCACATCATCCATCAGACCCTGGTTGGTCCCATACTGGGACGGCAGATCCAATCCGGAATCATTGCGGTGTAGTGGGAGCCTGGATCGCCGATATCTCTCTGCATTTATTTGGCCATTTCGCCTATGTATTTCCAATCATGATTGGTTTTGCGGGGTGGGTGCTATTTCGAGATCGTGCCGGTGATGGCGGCTGGGACTACTTTTATCTCAGCGTGCGTGGTGTTGGGTTCGTTTTTACATTATGTATGGGCTGTGGCTTGATCTGGGTGCGTTCGGGGGCTCTTCCTGGCGAACTCCCGCATACAGCCGGTGGAATACTTGGAGACGTTGTCGGTGGTCTTGCTTTCTCCGTATTTGGTCAGGTTGGCGGCTCACTGCTTATGCTGGCTACGTTTCTGACCGGGATAACTTTATTTACTGGTTTGTCGTGGTTAGCGGTGATGGATGGCATCGGGCGCCACACCTTACGTTTTTTTTCGCTTACTAAGGGGTGGGTCGAAACTCTATTCGAGTATACGCAAGGTCAAAGAGCGCGACGAGAACGAGTGGCGATAGTAAAAGAAGAGGTCACAAAACAGGAACGGCGCACACCGGTCTACATCGAACCGGTTATTACCAACGTCGTTGCTAGTGATCGTGTGGAGAAAGAAAAGCAGACGATCCTGTTTCGTGATGACCCACAGACCTCCTTGCCCGCGCTGAATTTACTAGACGAGCCAGTTGCAAGCGTAGGAGGTTATTCAACCGAGGCTTTGGAGGCCATGTCTCGCCAAGTTGAGCTAAAGCTGAAGGATTTTGGAATTGAAGTTGCCGTTGTTGCTGTTCACCCCGGGCCCGTGATAACGAGGTTCGAACTGTTGCCCGCACCAGGTGTTAAGGCAAGTAGGATTAGTAATTTATCTAAAGATCTAGCCCGTTCTCTCTCCACCATAAGTGTGCGTGTGGTTGAAGTTATTCCAGGAAAATCGGTTATTGGACTTGAGATTCCAAACGAGCGTCGCGAAATCGTCAGCCTGTCGGAAATTTTGAATTCGAAGGAATATGAAGCGAGCAATTCCAAACTAACACTTTCCCTAGGTAAAGATATCGGTGGCAAACCGGTGGTTGTAGATCTTGGTCGCATGCCGCACTTGCTTGTTGCCGGAACAACCGGAGCAGGTAAGTCGGTTGCACTTAATGCGATGATCTTAAGTTTGCTCTATAAATCGACGCCGACGGATGTCCGTCTCATTATGATCGATCCTAAAATGCTTGAATTGTCAGTGTACGAAGGCATTCCAGCACTACTGGCGCCTGTCGTTACCGACATGAAGGAAGCAGCAAACGCGCTGCGTTGGTGCGTGGCCGAAATGGAACGGCGGTATCGGCTCATGGCGGCGCTAGGTGTACGGAACATCGGCGGTTTTAACCGCAAAGTAGACGATGCCATAAAATCAAAACGCCCAATCGTGGACCCACTGTTCGAGCCGACGATAGAAGGCGCTGAGGTAGCAACGTTAGAGACGCTGCCTTACGTCGTTGTCATTGTCGACGAACTTGCCGATATGATGATGACGGTTGGTAAGAAAGTTGAAGAATTGATTTCCCGCTTGGCGCAGAAGGCGAGGGCGGCTGGCATTCACTTGATTCTAGCGACGCAACGACCATCCGTTGACGTAATAACGGGACTGATTAAGGCTAATATTCCCTCGCGTATCGCATTTCAAGTGTCTTCGCGAGTTGATTCGCGCACGATATTGGATCAAATGGGAGCGGAAGCGTTACTTGGACATGGTGACATGTTGTATCTCCCCCCTGGCACAGTCTTACCGCTTCGCGTGCATGGTGCTTTTGTTTCAGATCAAGAAGTGCACAAGGTCGTTGAGCAATTGAAAGCGAGTGGTAGTCCAGAATACGTTGGTGACGTATTAACTGGCCCCGAGAATGTGATTGGCGGGAATAGCTCTGATTGCGCCGTTGAGGAAGCGGTTGACGAGTTTTATGACCAGGCTGTGCGTATCGTCACTGAAACACGTCGCGCGTCAATTTCAGGGATTCAGCGAAGGTTGAAAATTGGATATAACCGCGCCGCTCGTATGGTTGAGGAAATGGAGCGTGCGGGTGTCGTAGGGGAATTGCAATCGAATGGATCTCGAGAGGTCCTAGCGCCGCCGCCTCCAAAGGACTAACTCTTCAGTTTGTTGAGGGCACACTCACCGCTAATAGAGGGTTTCGAGCCGCGAAGAATGGGTGCGATTCCGGTATCGTTCAAAATCTTTACTAGAGTGGGTAATTGGTTTGAAGTGAAGGAGCCGTTTTACACCTGGGGACTTGCCTCACGCTCAAGCCTACGTTTAGCTCGTATTTTAGCGGTCCTTAGTTTTGGCATTTTTCTTGTGCCACTGCAGGTTACTGCCGAAGATAAATTACAACCGCGTACCTTACTCGAGCAATTCCTGAGTGATACCAGCACCTTTCAAGCGAAGTTTGAGCAAAAGCTATTCGATGAATATGGAAACGCTCTCGAGACGACTACCGGCGAAGTTCTGATTTCTAAACCGGGGAAATTTCGATGGGAATACCAAAAACCCTACAAGCAACTGATCGTCGCCGATGGCACAACACTGTGGGTTTACGACGTAGACCTCGAGCAAGTGAGTATAAATCCGCTTTCTCCTGGTACGGCTGGTTCTCCGGTTGAAATTTTGGTTCGCGAGGTCGAACTGGAACGACACTACTTTATAGCGGAATCTTTCGACAGAGATGGTATAGCGTGGGTATCTTTGACTCCCCGGAGTCAAGTGGCGCAATACAACGCGATCGAAATAGGATTTAGCGATAAATCAATTCACGCGATGAAACTACTAGACAATCTTAATCAGCTTACTGAGATTCAATTTAGAGACATCGAACGGAATGACAAAATATCCGATGATTATTTTCGCTTTGAACCGATACCTGGTATCGACGTCATGCGGGGTCCAGCCAGTTAGCTCGCGTCAGCGATCAGCGATCTCGCGGTATATGCGAGAACATGGCAGAATCTAAAACTTCTGATAAGCCGCTCGCGGATCGGTTGCGGCCGATGCACGTGGGGGAAGTTGTTGGCCAGGAGCAAGTTTTAGCCGAAGGAAGACCTTTGAGACGAGTCTTGCTGGGCGAAACACTGCATTCCATGGTGCTCTGGGGCCCACCTGGAAGTGGCAAAACAACGATTGCGCGATTGATCGCGTGTCGAGCAGATGCTGAGCTTGAAGCGATCTCAGCGGTACTCGATGGGGTCAAAAATATCCGAGCAGCAGTCGAGCGCGCGCGCGCGAATAAAGTTGGCGTGAAGCGTCAGACCATTGTATTTGTCGATGAAGTTCATCGTTTCAATAAGGCACAACAAGATGCCTTCCTGCCACATATCGAAGACGGCACAATTACATTTATTGGCGCGACGACCGAAAACCCGGCTTTCGAATTGAACAACGCTTTATTGTCTAGGCTTCGGATCTATGTTTTGCGTTCGCTGTCTGTAACCGATATACGCGCAGTGATAGATAGAGCTGCTGCGGTACTTTCAGCCGATGAGCAGCTTGAAGTGACCCCGGGCGCTCGTGAATTGTTAGCAACGGTCGCTGATGGTGACGCCCGTCAAGCTTTAAACTTACTTGAGGTTGGTCTCGCGATGGCCAACGAACGAGTGGTTGACGATGCAGTCATAAGCACGGTCATAGATGGAGGCGCGCAACGACGCTTCGATAAGGGCGGTGATGATTTTTATGACCAAATTTCTGCTTTTCATAAATCGGTGCGTGGGTCCGATCCGGATGCTGCATTATATTGGTTTTCGCGGATGCTCGATGGTGGTTGTGACCCCGGGTATATCGCGCGGCGTGTTTTACGTATTGCGAGCGAGGATATTGGTAACGCCGACCCGCGGGCTTTAAGCACCGCCTTGGACGCGTGGGCTGCGTTTGAGCGAATGGGTTCGCCGGAGGGGGAGCTCGCGATAGCGCAGGCGATCGTATTCTGCGCGTGCGCGGCTAAGAGTAACGCTGTCTACCGTGCTTTCGAGGCGGCCAAAAATGAAGTTGCGGGCGGTGGTTCACTATCAGTTCCTATACATATTCGTAATGCACCAACCGTTCTCGCCAAACGCATGGGCCATGGCGCAGCCTACCGTTATGATCATGACGAACCGGGCGGCGTTGCTCTTGAACAACGGTATTTTCCTTCCGAACTCGGTCAGCCGGTCTACTACGTACCTGTTGATCGAGGTCTCGAAGTCCAGATTGGGAAAAAGCTCGCACGACTGCGTGCAGGGCGCAAGCAGCCTAAGTCCCGATAATCTAACCCATTAGGATTACGTCAGTTCGTCAAATGAAGATACTGATTACGATAGCCGTTGGTGGTGCATTTGGCGCAGTGGCACGCTATACCCTTGGCCTTGGCGTTCACAATTTTTTAGGGAACAGTTTTCCGTATGGAACTTTAACAATCAACGTCGCCGGCTCATTTGCGATTGGAATTTTTTATGCTGTGCTTGTTGAGTCCGGAACTGGGCTCGCGCACTACCGCGCGCTGTTGATGATTGGATTATTGGGTGCGTTCACAACGTTTTCCGCGTTTTCGCTCGAAACGATCCAGTTAATGGAAGCTGGAAACATATCGAAGGCGATCGCCAATGTTTTGCTCAATCTAGTTTTGTGTTTCGCTGCTTGCTGGGGAGGACTCGTTGTTGGCCGATATCATTAGCGGTATGACACAAGTAGTTGGGGGCCGAGTGTAGTGCAAGGAGCTATGTCTGAAATTGTTGAATCTGCTAGAGCACTTCCACCATGCTAATCTAGCGATATACACATTTTAAAGAATAGATATGCTGGATCCGGTAATACTTAGAAATAATATTGAGGTCGTAGTTGAAGCGATGAGGCGTCGCGGTCAGTCTATCGATTTCGAGTCGCACCAAGAACTGGAAGCACGACGTAAAGTACTGCAGATTGAGACAGAGCAACTGCAGGCCGAGCGTAATTCTCGGAGCAAGCTGATCGGCCAAGCCAAGCAGCGCGGCGAAGACGTCAGGCCGCTGCTAGAGGCCGTCACAATATCCGGAGAGCAACTGAAGGCGAAACAAAACGAGCTTGAAATCATCCAGCAGGAACTTTCGGATTTTCTGTTCGGATTACCAAATATTCCGCATGACTCTGTGCCAGCAGGTACGCAAGAGGCAGATAATGTAGAAATTCGTACTTGGGGAGAGCCAAAGCATTTCGACTTTAAGTTGCGAGACCACGTCGACCTCGGGGTATTGCACAAGGGGATGGATTTCGAGGCAGGTGTTACGCTCGCCAGCTCACGCTTCGTGGTACTTTCTGGTATGTTTGCACGGCTGCAACGTGCGCTCGCCCAATTTATGCTCGATGTCCATACCGTTGAGCACGGCTATCGTGAGGTCTACGTTCCGTATCTCGTTAATGAAAAAACTATGCGGGGGACGGGACAATTACCGAAGTTTAAGGACGACTTGTTTGAAGTGGC
>DPMX01000073.1:12490-13590 GCA_003540955.1 Gammaproteobacteria bacterium | reverse complement strand
GGCTCGATCATTGGCCGCTCCTCAACTCGCAATTTCGCCCGCCGTTTTTCCGTCGCTTTTACGTCTAAAGTTCTTTCCAGGTCGTCTTTCAAGACGACACCAAAAATATCCCGAGCCGTGGTTTCGCTGATCGTGCCATCTCGAAGGTTTCGCCTCACAGTCTCGGGATCTCGATCACAAGGACTACCCCAGCCTCCGCCCCCAGAAGAGTACGCGATCCAAGATTCGCCTTGCTTAACTAAAGTTTGCCCGGCGACGGAGGTGAAGGTTTTTTTCCCGTCGGCATGCTGAATATAAATTCCTCCACCGCGGCTCATTGTTCCCCCGTTGACCCCGTGCGGGGGATTCTTTGAGCCTTCTCCGAAACCCACTGCTTCCATTTCGCCTGCTATCGGACGGAAGGCGGTGCGGGTTCCGACACCGCCAATCCATTGCCCCATGCCCATTGAATCTGTTTCAATTTCGTTAAAGTCAATGCGAAGTGGATACCGCAGTTCCACTTCTTCGGTCGAGGCCGACCTCAATCCGCCCATTCCCGCAATAGTGCCGACCATAGGCCATCCATCCGAATCCTTGGCAGCACCTGATCCTCCCATAGCGTTGAATAGCATGCATCCCCATTCCTTGCCATTGCGACTATCTATTCCGGATAAGCTTGGCATGTGCCCGGCGTGACAAGATCCAGCGGGGACTTTCTCAGGGATGGCCGCAGCCATTGCAATATTAATTACGTCGTGCATGGGGTCTGCGGGGTTGGTTGTGGCCCCGCCTACCGCCGCTGGCCACTTAGCGTTGCATATCGTGCCTTCTTTGGCCTCGGCTCTAATGTGTTTTAACACACCGTGATTATGAGGGATGTCTGAATCTATGTAGTAAAGAAACGGGATAGTTGCAGTAGCCTGCATAACCGCATGGGTCGCGTTGAAAGAACCGGTCGAAGGGGGTCCACCGTCGTAATAGACGTGCACATCAGCGCCTTTCTTCGTGATGGTAGCTTTGATAGGTACGTCCACCGCCCCGTTTCCATCGGTGTCCGTCCAGGTTAGCCCTTCGTAGACGCCATCTGGAATTTCCTTAATCTGTTCGGACGCACGATGGTC
>DPMX01000073.1:0-12189 GCA_003540955.1 Gammaproteobacteria bacterium | reverse complement strand
CGGACGCACGATGGTCGGCGTAATCCATGAGACCATCGCTGTATCTTACAACTTCGTCCCGACCATATTGCTCACAAAGCTCTATGAGACCCTTCCGGGCAACACTACATGCACCCAGCTGGGCACGCAGGTCCCCATTGAGGGCTTCACGATAGCGAACATTGGCGAGATATAGCGCGATCATGTCGTGACGTTCTTTGCCTCGGTCTACCAACTTGGTCGGCGGAATTACGATACCCTCTTGAAAAATGGTGCGGGCTGCTGGCACGATACTGGACGCCTCGGCTGCGCCACAATCTAGTTGATGTCCGCGAGCCACCGTCCAGAACACATGCTTGCCATCGACGAATACCGGTTCTGCGGTGACCAGGTCCGGGATATGTGTATTCCCTCTATACGGGTCGTTTACTATGTAGACGTCACCCTCATGGATATCACCTTCAAACACGCTGACGATTTCCATCAAGAGAGTGCGGATACTGTTACAGTGTATTGGCAAACACTCAGCCATAGTGACTTGTCGGGGTCCGTCTTGATGAGCGTCGTAAATCATGCATGAATAGTCTCGGGCCAACGCAATCACTGACGTCCACGCGGTTTGTTCCAGTGCCAGTGTCATCTCTTGACCGATTGCCTCAAAGCGATTTCGAATGACGCTAAAAGTGATGGGGTCAAAATCTCTGATTGTGTCGTCTTGCATTACGGTTGCCATATCACACGTCTCCTCGAACTTTTGGGTAGGCTATTCTGATCTCGGATTGAAATACGTGTCAATGATGAATTTGTATTTTTTGTTCTAAGTCTTTGTGGTCTTTTTAAGATGGGGTATAGTTGATGAGGCATCAACCGAAGGAGCAAAGGCGATGCAGGAAACGAAAAGCACAAAAAAACTAAAAATAGGTTTGATGTTGCCACAAACTGAAGGTATGCGTGGGCCAGGGGTGCGACGTTGGCGCGAGGTTAGTGAGATGGCTAGCCTAGCAGAGAATGTAGGCTTCGATTCTTTGTGGGTTGTCGATCACCTGCTATACAAGCTCGAGGGTGAAGACAAGGGTCGTGGGGTGTGGGAGGTTTGGTCACTGTTATCAGCGCTCGCCGCGGTCACGGATCGGGTTGAGCTTGGCACTCTGGTATTAGCGATGGGGTGGCGGAACCCTGCGCTACTCGCGAAGATGGCTGACACTGTTGAAGAAATCAGCGATGGACGCCTGATTCTTGGTCTTGGATCTGGCTATCATAAATTCGAATATGACAAGTTTGGGTTTCCATTCGACTACAAGGTGAGTCGGTTTGAAGAAGCGATCCAGATCTTGCATGGCTTGTTGCGCAACGGCGAAGTTGATTTTGAGGGGAAATATCATTTTGCTCGGGACTGCGAACTTCGACCGCGTGGTCCGCGTCCGGGCGGACCGCCGATGCTTTTCGGTACCGTACAACCCCGAATGATGGCTTGTATGGCAAAGTATGGTGATCTTTGGAATGCATACTACGATGATACGCATAATAAGGTTGACGGAATTCGACGTCTACGGCCGATTATTGATGAAGCTTGTCGAAAAGAAGGGCGTGACCCGACTACGCTTGAACGGACAGTTACGGTTTTAGTTGCGGATTCGAGTGCCGATCCCTGGTGGGATCGCTTACCAACAACGAATTGGCAAGAGGAAGGCCCAGTGAAGCCATTGACCGGTACCGACGAGATTGCTGAGGCGCTATTAGAATACCAAGCGGAAGGTATAGGCCATATACAAGTCTCGATTGAGCCAACTAACCTACAGACTATCGAAGCCTTCGTACCTGTACTCGACGCTGTCGAAAAATCAGCAACGAGCTAGGCACAATCTAACGAAGCCTTCGTACCTGTACTCGACGCTGTCGAAAAATCAGCAACGAGCTAGGCACAATCTAATTCATGGTGAAAATCATCCATGCGAGCAAGGTAAATTTTTCGCAATACACGGATGCGTTCGCAGATTTGATGCATGCGACAGGGCCTGTGGCCTACGATTACCAATTTAACGGGCGCGCATTGTTCGATCACATTGTCAAGCTATCTTGGCGAATGTCGGGAACATTGTTTGCGTACGACGGAACCACACTTGCGCTCGACGGCGACAAGCTTGTAGGGACTGAGGTCGGATTTCATGGCCCAGAATTTGCAACGAGAAAAAAAGCGCTAGGGGCGTTGTGGCCCGAAATCATCGAAGCGGGTCACGTTACCACAGAAGAGCTCGGACTGATCGCCGAGCGCACTTTTCAATGCAGCTACCTTAACGCCGCTATCCCAAGAAACGTCTACTATACGCATGCGCTATCGGTGGATGAAACACGTCGTGGCAAGGGCATCGGCGCTAAGCTTATCCGTAATGCCATGGCAGAAGGCAGGCGGGTAAGTCTACGTGCGTTGCATCTCGATGTTTTATCTGATAATCCGGCGGTGGATTTTTATAAGGCACTTGATTTTCAGTGTCTTGTTGAATCTACGGCACCAATACCCTTGCAGCACGGTATTCCGATGGAAATGCGTATGTCGATCGACCTTTGACAAATTTGACTGATAGGGTGTCCGCAAGCTGAATAATTACAAAAATACAGAATTTCCGATACGCGACGACATAGCGACTATTTATACTAGGCAGCTATTAGCATTTGGTGATCCCGGTAGTTGTTTTGATGGAATAGAACGGTTAGCGCTTGCTGCTGAAGTTCGCAGCGCTCGTGTGGAGGCTGGGATCCAAGAAACACACGCCGTTATTGTTAGTGACAATGTCAATAATTTGTCGTCGGTAGCGCGCGGCTTTGCTCGTAAGCTTGCGGTCGAACCTGCGTCGATCGAGCAGTCGGATTATGCACTATCTCTGGCGGATGGGTTGACTGATGCGCAGTACGTAGAAATCGTTGGTTTAGTTTCACGTCTTACCAACATTGACATTGTAGCGCGTGGAGTTGGTGTAGAACCCCTCTCGTTGCCGAAGCCTGCTACGGGAAAGCCAAGCGGAGAACGCTCCGCAGTAGCCATCGAAGAGGGTGCATGGGTTGCGACTGTTCCAGCAGGCAAGCGTGGGGGCGAAGCTGCGAAAACCCTATACGGGGGGGCAATGATGCCGTTTATTATTCGTGCGCTTAGTTTACTGCCTGCAGAGACGCGCGATCATTTGGAATTAGAGCAGGCGCAATATTTACCCTTGCATCGATTTGCCGAGTTTGATTATCAACATCACGAGGGGCTCACCCGTCCCCAGGTTGAAGTAATCGCAGGCAGGGTGTCCGTCTTAAACGATTGCTTCTACTGAACGGTTGGCCACGCCTGGGTACTCCGTGAGAGTGGCCGAGTAATAGATCGCGAATTCGATATTGAAGCCTTGGTAGATCCAAGCAGAGAACTTGGGGTCGATGGCGGTAGGGAGTTGTTTAATTTTGCGGGCGCGCTACTTGGTACCGATCTCAATGAGCTAAATCTTGCCCGTGGTGAGCTCGCGGGTACTCTTGGTCCTGCTGCCGTGGCCGCGGCCTCGATAATCGCGGGTAATTTCACCAAGAATGATCGGATCGCCAATGGCATTGGCATTCCCTCTGATCCAATGTTCATAGCAGCTTCTGAGGATTTTCGCGAACGTCTAGGTGTGATGAACTTTCGCTCTGCGAGGAATACATTTAGCTAGCGTTCGAGTGCCTTTTGTGATCTGATAGAAACACTCATTTATATCCCTATCGAGTTTTTTGGTTAACCGTAGGAGTAGTGATAATGGCTAGTGGCTGGGCCAAAGACGGTGCCGTCCAAGCACAAATAGACGCGAGTGTTGATGAAGCGGTAAAGCTTGTGCGTAACCAAATGGCACATGGCGAGAGTTTGGAAGAGTGTGAAAATTGCGGGATCAAGATCCCTGATGCGCGGCGCCAAGCTGTCCTAGGTGCAACCAGGTGCGTCGCATGCCAGGAGGTCGAAGACTCAGCGCAACAACATGCCGGTGCCATCAATCGACGTGGTAATAAGGACAGCCAGCTGCGCTGAGCTTGGCTAGCTAACTCTCCCTCCATTTTCGAGCCAGTGTGCGGCGTCTAACGTTAATACGCGCGCGACAGCATCGTTATAAAGCTCGAGTTCAGATTCGCTTAAAACGTCGTGCCACCGGCCGTTTGTTCCTTTGTACATGAATGAATCAGCGCCATCGCGAAATACCCATGATGCCTTCGCATTGATTTGTGCGAAATCCTGTTTCATACGATTAAACGACACACGCTCCAAGATTTCTTCCAGGCGATTGCCATCGATCGCGATCGACAAATAATCTGCAACCCTTTTGATTTCGACCGCAGTATCGGACAATAGATCGTTAAAATGCACGAAAAGGATATTGGGTAAGTGCTTAAAGTCCCACCAAGATTGGCAATGGGTCAGGTGCGACCAGTAGGGATAACCGTCCGTTTCATTATCGAACCAACTTTCTGTCATCCATAACCGCCACATTTCATGGACATCGCCGAGGTCACGGGGAAAAGGTCGGCCGAGTTTCGCATCGTATTTCGCTAAATTTGTATATACCTCATCGGTATAACTTCGATGATGATTCACGATAGACATAAACACATCGCGAGCGTCACGACCTACGACAATGTAGCGACATTCATCGTAAAATGGGAGCGCGTGCAGGGGTAAATGCGTTTTTAGGAAACGTCGTTTGGTCTGTGCTTGAAGTGCTGCCGCGACCGCGTCGAGCGGAGGAAGACGCATATCCAACCAGGGTGCTAGCTCATCTATCGGCGCCGGAAATTGAGCGTTTTCGTAGAGCATATTAGCGATAATTGTCATCATCCAAGTCGTTCCCGCTTTCATTGAGGTTGATACGATGATGTCGTTTTTGCGCGGCCTATATACGTGCCATCGAGAGCTGTCCAAGAAGTGATGACTCTCGTAGCGATAGCGCTGTTGGGGTCGTGATGCACTCATATGAATATCTGTATTATGCTAGGAACTAAAATGCAAGCGAATAACTAACTAGTTCAGGAAAACCCAAGCTTTTGCAGGGGAAAATAGATCAATGAAACTACCTTCACGAATCATAGACATAAGCCAGCCGCTCGACAATGAGACACAGGTCGACCCAGATTTTATGCGTCCGTCGATCCGCTACATAACCGGAAAGGAAAACGCACCGAAGATGTGTGAGCTTTTTCCTGGATTAAAAGAAGCGGATTTGCCAGGAGGCGAAGGTTGGGCGATCGAAGAAATTACACTGACCACGCACAACGGCACTCATATGGACGCGCCATATCACTACAATTCAAAGGACAAAGATGGGAAGCCGATGCCAACCATCGATCAAATGCCGTTAGATTGGTATTTTCGGCCTGGGGTAAAGCTCGACTTCCGTCATATGGAAGACGGCTATGTTGCAACGGCAGCCGACGTTCAATCTGAGTTGAAGCGTATTGGATACGATTTGCGGCCTATGGATATAGTCCTCGTCAATACCCACGCCGGAGAAATGTACGGAAGCGATCAATTCATACACTCAGGATGTGGGGTTGGTGGTGAGGCCACGAAATGGCTTACCAGCCAGGGCGTTCGTGTTACCGGTATCGATGGTTGGAGCTGGGATGCACCGTTCTCCAAAACCCTAGAACGTTGGCTGGAAACGAAAGACCCGAGAATCATATGGGAAGGTCACTATGCTGGGATCGATGTTCCATATTGCCATATGGAAAAACTACGACACTTGGAAGAGCTTCCCGATTTTGGCTTTACGGTTGCGTGTTTTCCCTGCAAGGTCAAGGCTGCTTCCGGGGGTTGGACACGGGCTGTTGCGATGATTGATTAGTAGATAGTCACTGTGAAACTCGAAGTCGTTAGGGTTGATATCGTCGAGGACTATATCGCGTTGGTGCAACTCGCGAACCCACCAGTAAATGCCCATAGCCAGCAGTTGCTAGAAGAAGTGGCGTGGACCTTTGACACGGTTAGCGATCGGGACGATATTCGGGTCGTTGTTTTTACGGGTGAGGGTAAATGCTTTTGCGCCGGCGCGGATATCAAAGAGCGGGTTGCGAAAACCCATGGAGATGGTGACCATTGGCAAAATAGTCGTCGTGCCCGTGAGGCCTATCACAGCATCATGGAATGTCAGAAGCCGGTTATCGCCGCGATCAATGGTCCGGCGCTCGGTGGCGGGCTTGCTCTTGCCGCTTCTTGCGATATGCTGCTTGCTAGCGAGAAGGGATGCCTTGGATTGCCCGAGATCAATGTCGGGTTGCTTGGCGGTGGTCGACATGCTCGGCGTTTGTTCTCCCATTCGCGTCAACGCCGTATGATGCTGACCGGCATGCGGGTGTTTGGACCCGAACTTTATCGGCTCGGGGTCGTGGAGGAATGTACTGCTCCGGAGGATCTAATGGAGACGGCGCTTGAACTTGCCCGTGAAATCGCTGCCAAGAGTCCCTTGGCGATCAAGCTTGCAAAGCACGCGCTCAATCAAATTGAGGAAATGAGCTTGCGTGACGGTTATCGTTTTGAGCAAACGATGACGGGTGAGTTGAGTAAGAGCGAAGATTCTAAAGAAGCGATGCGCGCATTTGTGGAGAAGCGGGACCCCGTGTTTAAGGGACGCTGAGGTGGCTATACGCTAACGCATAGATCTTAGTCCCGCGTCAAGATCAAAAATTACAAAGGCATTTTTCCTGATTATCTAAATAGTCAAAGTATTCTTTTTGATGACTCTCTTTCCTAGAGGTTTGATTAATTCGGTTACGTCATCCTAAACTTGGAATTACCTTCGTTGATATCTATGAGTTCTGGAAGAAAGCTTTTAGCGTGTGGGTTTACATGCATGACGCAGACGTTGCGAACTTAATGTGGCGTCACCCAAGGCCGACGGAGCCGGTCACGTTTTTCGAACCCTTCAATCGCATCTATCTGGGTGAGCGTAGCCGCTACCGGGTCGAGGTCATGTAACAGCATCTCGCTACGGAGATTATCCAGTTCAAATTGAAAAATTTCTGATTTGCTAATGCAGATTGTTTTTTCACTAACGTTAACCTCTAAAGTCAAACCTATAGTTTGCTCAATTGCTTGGCTCAAAGTTGTGGCGGCGCTACGGGAAACCCGTGCCGCTAACAGACCATTTTGAAAACAATTGTCATAAAAAATTTCACCGAAACTTGGTGCGATAACACACTTAATGCCGAAGTCAACGAGTGCCCATACCGCCATTTCCCGCGAACTGCCGCAGCCAAAATTTGCTCCAGCAACCAATATCTTGGTATTGCGATACGGATCAGTATTGAGTAAAAACTCCGGCCTTTCGTCACCGTCGTCGAGATAGCGCCAGGACCGAAATAACGCAACATCAAAATTGGGTCGGTCTCGATTGATGCAGTATTCGATTGGAATAATAGTATCTGTGTCAATATCGGGAATTGGGAGCGTTGCGGCGATACCGGATATTCGAGGACTATTCATTTTGCTGTACTTCGATGATCCGTAATGTAGCCGCGGATAGCCGTAGCTGCGGCACTAGCAGGACTCGCGAGGTGAGTGCGACCACCCACCCCTTGGCGTCCTTCGAAATTTCTATTTGACGTGGACACGCAACGTTGACCGGGATCAAGGCGATCGTCGTTCAAGGCTACGCACATTGAGCAACCAGCTTGGCGCCATTCGAAGCCTGCGGCGGTGAATACCTTGTTTAATCCTTCCGCTTCTGCTTGCTTCCGCGTTTTTGTCGAGCCTGGAACGACTACGGCGCGAACACCGGTCGCGACTTTGCGACCTTTGATCACATCTGCGGCGGCCCGCAAATCAGAGATTCGACTATTAGTGCAAGATCCGATGAATACCGCATCGATTGCAACGTCGGTAAGTCGCGTTCCTGGTTCGAGATCCATATAAGATAGCGCTTTTTGCATTCCTGCACGGGCCAGTGAGTCTGCGACGTCGTCAGGGTTCGGTACGACCCCATCAATATCGACCACATGGGCGGGACTTGTGCCCCAGGTGATCTGGGGTTTTAGCCGGTCCACATAAAAAGTGATTTCACGGTTGGCGTGTGCGCCTGGATCGCTCGGTAACGATTTCCAATGTGCGAGCGCCTGCTCCCAATCCTTGCCGGTTGGTGCAAAGGCTCGGCCACTTAAACCTTCGTAAGTAGTGTCGTCTGGTGCGACCTGGCCAATTCGCGACCCCATTTCGATCGCTAGATTGCAAAGCGTCAGGCGCGCTTCGGTTGACAACGATGAGATTGCTTCTCCACAAAATTCGATGGCATAACCAGTGCCGGCATCGGCACCAAGTTTCCCTATCAAAGCAAGAATCAGGTCTTTCGCCGTGACGCCAGCGGGTAGCCGGCCGGCGCATTCAATACGCATCACACTCGGGCGTAACTGCACTAGCGTTTGTGTAGCAAGAACGTGTGCAACATCGGAGGTGCCGATACCCCACGATAGGGTACCCACAGCGCCGACCGAGCAGGTATGACTGTCGCCACATACGAGTGTTGTTCCCGGCAGCGCGAGCCCGAGTTCGGGTGCGATGACATGCACGATACCTTGCTGCGATCCGTGCAGATCAAATAATTGGATACTATGACGGGAGGTGTTTTCACGTAGCTTTTTTATGTAGTTGATACCATCCGGCCAAGTGGTATCTTTGCGGCCAGGTGCCGTCGAGATCACGTGATCGTGGGTTGCGAACGTTAGGTCAGATCGCCTTACCTCTTGCCCACGTTGGTTCAGCATTTCAAAAGCCACGTCGCTTCCGAGCTCATGCAACATGTGGCGATCGATATAGATCAGATCATAACCACCGCCCAAGTTCGTGACGCAATGTGAATCCCAAATTTTATCGAACAGCAATTTCGGTTTGGTGAGAACGGGCATTGGGTCTCTATTTGGACCATTTCTTTTCGAAATCCCAAACCGATCCGAAGCCCATTAAATCGTGCATCTCGTTGACTGGGTACAAAGGGACCTCCAGCGTATCGGAAGAACCTGTTTCCCTGACGCAACGGTAGGCTTGTTCTAGTGCGGCAGCGGCTGCGGTGAATCCGGTGGCAGGATAGATAGCAACAGCAAAACCAAGTTCACTCAAGCGGTTCCGATTGAGTAACGGCGAGCGCCCGCCTTCGACCATGTTTGCTATCAGCGGTGCGTCAATCGTCGCTCCGATTTCGGCGAATTCGTCTTCACTCTCGGGCGCTTCGATGAATAATGCGTCGGCACCGGCATTGCTATACTTGCTCGCGCGCTCAATCGCTTCCTTTAATCCCAGTGTGGTCCGAGAATCGGTACGGGCGATGATTAGGAAGTTCGGATCTTCGCGAGCATCGCAAGCGACCCTGATCTTCTCGACCATTTCGTCGGCCTCGATCACTCGGCGGCCCAAGGTATGGCCGCATTTTTTTGGGAATTCTTGGTCTTCGATTTGGATCGCTGCAATCCCGGCGGCCTCGAATCCTCGGATGGTGTGCTGCACGTTCAGGAGGCCACCGTAACCGGTATCGGCATCGGCTATGATAGGTGTATTGCTACCGGCAGCCATTTGTCCTGCGCGGTGGACCATATCAGAGTAGCTAGCCAGTCCTGCATCAGGCAAGCCAAGATAGGATGCCACAGTGCCGTAGCCTGTCATATATAGGGCGGGGTGCGCTTGGCGATCGGCAATACGCACGGAAATCATGTCGTAGACGCCAGGTACGATAATTAGATCACGAGTGCGGATGCGCTGCGCCAGCGCGGCGCGTTTATCTGCAGGTGTCATTTCGTTTCTCGGATTTTAGCTCAGGGGACAGTTTGCCTTACCCCGGCCTTTTCCAAAAGCGGCATCACTTCTGCACTGAATCGGGCAAGGCCATCATCGTAATTTACCCACGACAGGCTCAAACCATCGAAACCGAGATTTGAAATTTCGATCAACGCTTCAGCGATTCGCTGTGCAGAACCAACGATCGGCCATGCGGTATATCCTGCCACCATGGCTCGCAGAAGTTGTTCCCGATGTTCGGGCGAGTAACTACCGGAATTCGGCGCGAACGCGTCCAGCATATTCGCGGCGCCGACCCAGTCCCCGGCTTCATCGACGTAGTATTTGAAGTAATCTTCTGCTTGTTTTTGCGAATCTCCTTGTGTGATTGCTGCCATACCCCATACTTGAATATCGCGACCGAATTCCTTTTTGGCTAACGTCTTAACATCGCGTAGTATTTCAGCACCAATTTCCAAGGTTGGGGCAAGTAAGAAATTCATGTCTGCATGCTCGGCGGCGAAACGTCGGCCAGCCGGGCTGACTCCGGCGCTGATAATAAACGGATGCGGCGTTTGGATAGGTTTCGGTTCGGCGTAGGCATCAGGGCAATCGAAGTATCGGCCCTTATAATCAAACCCACCCGATTCTGTCCACAATCGCTTGATAAGAGTGATCCACTCGGCCGCGACGGCGTATCGCTCGTCATGCTCCCGTTGTGGGCGTCCGAACATGCCGATTTCGCTGGCGTTCCAACCCGCGACAATATTTAGACCAAAACGGCCGCGAGAAATATGATCGATCGTTGCTGCCTGTTTTGCTGCCATCACTGGATGTATCGTTGGTACGTGAGAGGTGGCAAGCACATGGATTTTTTCGGTTGCCTGGGCGAGGCCCGCGGCCCAGGTATAGCTTTCGAAGCAACGGTGATTAAAATTTGTCTCGCCTCCGAAGCCCTTCCAGCGTGCGACTGGAATCAACGCTTCGACGCCAACGGCGTCCGCAGCGCGCGCTATGCGCACGCTCTCGTCCCAGTTTACTTCTATGTTGCCTGGCGCACTTGTTACTGCGCAGCCGTGCGAGACGTTAACGCCGAACACCCCAAATTTAAGTGCGTTTCCTGCACGCAAGCGGTCTGTACATTGCATCGAGACTATACGCAGGAATAGCCGCCATCGACAGCGACCACTGCACCATTCATAAACGAAGCTTCATCTGAGGCAAGAAATATCACCAACCAGACTACTTCTTCAGGGCGTCCTAGACGTCCGGTTAAATGTGCTTTTTCCATGGCCGCCCAGATCTCTTCCCGGTCTTCAAACTTTTCTAGATATTTGTGTGGCATCGGCGTATCAATTGCGCCAGGCGCGACCGCATTGACTCGAATTTGGTGCTCCTTCAAGTCGTTCGCCATAGATCGGGCGAGCTGAGCTACGCCAGCCTTGGATGCGCCGTACGCAGCCATGTCGGGAAACCCCACCAGTCCGCCCACGGAGCTATTTAAAATTATGGAAAGGCCGTCGCCCTGCTCGACCATATGGTGAGCTACGCGCTGACATAGCAAAAATGATGCGCGAACATTAATGTTTAGGACGTGATCGATTTCTTCCTCGGTTGTTTCGAGTAGTGGACTGCCGACCATGACCCCGTGATTGTTGAATAAGACATCGATACGGCCGAACCGATCAGTCGCGGTTTTGATTATTTGGTTAAGGTCCGGGGTTGAAGTCACATCACCGCGCACGTACCTTACTTTGCCTGGATATTTCTGCATCGTGTCGTTGATTGCTTCAGTCGCTTTTCCAGGTAGGTCGGTCGCGACAACCTTTGCACCTTCGGCGGCAAACAACTCTACTGCAACCTGACCTTGACCGCCAGCGGCACCCGTGATGATGCACACTTTATTCTCTAACCGTCCCATAACATGCTCCGTTTACAATATAGTTTTTCGAGATCGCAATACCGGTAACTCTACTGTTCTCGAGTGGGCTCGGATTATAATGTGATCTCTGCTTGTACTTCGAGTTGAATCCTGCCGAGTCGTAGAGCATCTAGTAGTTATTTTGTGCGTCTTGTTTGGCATAGCCTACTCGTTGTTGAATCCGATCTGTGTACATCCGGAATAAACGGCGATCGGTATCGTACTCAGGTAAATGATGTAAATCAGTATCTTTTTCGAAGACATCGACGCACCGTTGGAATTCGCGGTCGATCCGACCGTAGACTTGAGTTGAGGTTTCGCTTTCACTGAGCAGTGTGATTAGTGAAGTAATGACCGCAAATAAGCGATCTTGTAACTCATTAGATGCACTCGTTCGGGCCAGCAGAAAAACAGCACCAGCTAGCATTACGAACTTTGCCTCAGTACGACCGAATTGGCGGATTGACTCAAATTCAAAGATCTCACTTCGATTGATCGGGGTATCTTCGAATTTCGCGAAACCTTGACTCATCCG
>DPMX01000351.1:7534-7942 GCA_003540955.1 Gammaproteobacteria bacterium | reverse complement strand
TTCTGTATGAGGCGGTGCGACAACGCGAGCAAGCCGGTCTTTACGCCTCTCCCCAAATAGACCAATTGGAATTTGATCGACTGCTGTTTGAGTGGCTACACCCTAGAGTTGCGAGCTATTGTAAGACGACTGGCCGGACATACCCTCGATTGGACGAACATGGAGAGATCCAAGAGGCAATTTCTGGGAATCTACGGGAGGGGTTCAAATAGCTCAGCGGTAGATAATTAGGAGGTTGAGATAATCTCTGTATACGCGGCGGACAACTGGAATTTTGTGTCCATTGATTCCGTTCTAAGCGAGTGCGTTATAAGCGTTGTATACATTAGAAAAAAAAGCCCCACCCTTTGTTGGGTGAGGCTTTGAAAGAAAGAGTTGTTAGGCGGTTTACATCATTCCACCCATTCC
>DPMX01000351.1:4138-7205 GCA_003540955.1 Gammaproteobacteria bacterium | reverse complement strand
ATTCCACCCATTCCGCCCATATCAGGCATGGCAGGCGCTGCTCCACCACCATCGCTCTTAGCCGGCGCGTCAGCGACCATGGCTTCGGTGGTGAGTAACAGTCCAGACACCGATGCGGCGTTTTGCAACGCAGAACGTGCGACTTTAGCTGGATCAAGGATCCCCATATCGATCATGTCACCAAAATCACCAGATTGGGCGTTGTAGCCGTAGCTATCCTTCCCCTCTTTGACTTTATTGACAATAACAGATGGTTCCTCGCCCGCGTTGGCGACGATTTGGCGGATCGGCTCCTCAAGAGCGCGGCTCAAAATGCTTAGGCCCATCTCTTGGTCGGTGTTGTCCGCTGTTACTTTCTTGACGGTGTCGAGAACGCGTAATAGCGCAACTCCGCCGCCGGCGACGACACCTTCTTCGACTGCTGCCCGAGTTGAATGCAGTGCGTCTTCAACGCGTGCCTTCTTCTCCTTCATTTCAACTTCAGTAGCGGCGCCAACCTTAATCACGGCAACTCCACCTGCGAGTTTCGCGACGCGCTCTTGTAGTTTCTCCCGGTCGTAGTCTGAAGAAGTCTCCTCGATTTGCGTGCGAATTTGATTAACACGACCTTCGATTGCGTTCTGGTCTCCAGCACCGTCTATGATGATAGTTTCTTCCTTCGTGATCTGAATCCGCTTTGCAGAGCCAAGATCATCAAGGCTGGCTTTTTCCAGGCTAAGGCCAACTTCTTCTGCTATGACCGTCCCGTTTGTCAAAATTGCGATGTCTTCAAGCATGGCCTTTCGGCGATCACCGAAGCCTGGTGCTTTTACAGCTGCTACTTTCACAATACCACGTAGATTGTTTACCACCAGGGTCGCCAAAGCTTCACCTTCCACGTCTTCGGCAATAATCAGCAGTGGCTTCCCAGCTTTTGCGACGGCTTCGAGAACTGGTAGCAGCTCACGTATATTGGATATTTTCTTGTCGTGCAAAAGTACCAGAGGGTCTTCAACTTCGACACTCATAGTTTCTTGATTGTTAATGAAATATGGGGACAGATAACCGCGATCGAACTGCATTCCTTCGACGATGGCGAGTTCATTGTCGAGGCCGGAACCTTCTTCCACTGTGATAACGCCTTCTTTCCCGACTTTGTCCATTGCTTCCGCAATGATGTCGCCGACGGCGGAATCAGAGTTGGCCGAGATTGTGCCGACTTGGGCAATTGCCTTGGTATCGGTACACGGCGTAGATATCCTTGCGAGTTCTTCGACTGCGGCAATTACACCCTTATCTATGCCACGTTTGATATCCATCGGGTTGATCCCGGCAGCAACGGCCTTAAGGCCTTCACGAACGATTGCCTGAGATAGTACCGTTGCTGTTGTGGTACCGTCCCCGGCGACGTCGGAAGTCTTTGATGCGACTTCCTTCACCATTTGTGCACCCATATTCTCAAATTTGTCTTCGAGTTCGATCTCCTTAGCTACCGAGACACCGTCTTTCGTGACGGTCGGTGCGCCGAAGCTCTTTTCGAGGACTACGTTGCGACCCTTCGGGCCGAGAGTTTGTTTGACCGCATTGGCCAGTATGTTGACGCCGGCCGCCATGTGTTGGCGCGCGTCATCCGAAAAACGGACTTCTTTAGCTCCCATTTGTCATTTCCTCTGAATTTTGTTTGGACATTGCCGATGCTTTAGGCGTCGATAATTGCCATGATGTCGTCTTCACGCATCACGAGTAGGTCTTCGTCGTCGACTTTGACTTCAGTACCGGAGTATTTGCCGAAAAGTACCTTGTCACCGACTTTGAGGTCGAGCTTACGTACTTCGCCGTTCTCGAGCATTTTGCCGTTGCCGACGGCAACGACTTCGCCTTTGGAAGGCTTTTCGGTGGCCGAATCTGGAATCACGATACCACCGGCGGACGTTGTATCTTCCTCGGTCCGTTTGATCACCACACGATCGTGTAATGGGCGAATTTTCATCGAATTGTCTCCTTAAAACCTATGTAACTTCATGATATACTGTGACATTAGTTGTTTTTATTAGCACTCTCTGTTCAGTAGTGCCAGGTAATATAACGGCAAAATTTTGGAAGTCAAGGGACATGCAGAAAAGAACGGTTGACGTTTGCCACATTGAGTGGCGAACTAGCGGGGTCGGAATGATCGGGAACGGTATGAAGTGATGAAGACTTTTTGGTTGCTAATGTTACTTGCGGCGACGACTGATTACGTGTGGGCCGCGTCATCTGTTGATTGGGAATTTGAGTCTGATGATCTCAAGGTAGTTGTGATCGGAAAAGACGCGGTGTACGACGACGTGCGTTCTTATCAGATTGTGGTGAGTGACGAGCTAAGAACTATCGCTCGGCTTGAGGTAAATCGCGATGGTTTGGTAACCGATGCGTGGCTGACCGATCTCGACCAAGATGGTATGTTTGAAGTTGTGGTTGCAACCGGACAGCTATCGGGGGCGGAAGCTGGTGCGGTGGATGTTCACGAGTGGCAAGAATTTCGATTCGTATCGTCCAGACCTAAGCAATTAACGACGACTGAGCTGGTCGGTTATCAAGGTAACGACCAATATACGATTGCTGGAGGTCGCCTACAGCGTTCTTATCCGATGTTTAATGAAACCGACGGGATGTGGGTTCCTACGGGCTTGATGGCTCGGTTCGAATATCAATATCCAGAAGACCGTTGGGAGGCACGCGGGCCCAAATAACTTCCGTTATCTTTGCCGAAGAAGTAGTCAATTAACCGCAGCTGCCATTCGGGCTCTGACTTTTTGCCGATGTAAGAGGTATCTGGGTCTCCGGAAGATGATTGTCAGTGTATACAACGGAGTGTATTTCCCATGGAGAACTATAAGAATGATGGGACGTGCCGGCTTGTGGCTATCATTGCTCATTTTCTGTGTAGCGGTAACCTCAAATGAGTTGGATGGCGGAGATTCTCCGCCTCGCTTAGTACTTGAAAGTGCTCAATTAGATAAGGTGGAGGTCCTCTCGGCCGATGAAATTACGGCACTTCGCCTTGCGCGAAAACATGGCATCGATGTGCGACTCGAAGGCTTGGCTT
>DPMX01000351.1:0-3832 GCA_003540955.1 Gammaproteobacteria bacterium | reverse complement strand
CTCGAAGGCTTGGCTTCGAGTCTGGAGCCGCCGAGCATACGCGACAACGCAATCGGCGTAGTCGACTTGGGTCCAGATCCTCGGGCCTTCATCGAGCGCTTTGAGGGGGCAAAACGAGCTCTGCTATTGGAGAAATTTGAGCTAGGTATTACCAGTTTGACGCAATTAGAGGACGATGGGTATGCCCCTGCGGCGGACTTACTGGCAAACATGGCTGAGCGCGGTGAAGGTATGATTGCTGACGCCGAACAAGCATTGATTTGGCGACAACGTGCAGCGAGTCTTGGTAGCTCCGAAGCCCAATATGCGCTGGCCGAAATGTATATGTATGGCCGCATAGTCCAACAAGACGAGGCAATGGCTATCACCTTATATCGCGAGGCGGCGCGTCTTGGTCACGAGAGTGCAAAAGAAAAGCTCCGACTCATCTATGCTGCTGTAGGATTACCGCTGCCTGATTTTCTTGCCCGCGATGGTCGTACTATCTTAAATTTCTAGAGGATTTTGTGGTTTAACGGATACAGTTTCCTTATGCAGGTTTTTGTAAGTCTGCGGGATGAGTTATTTAAGGAAATAATTCGTGTAATTCGTAATTGTGACACCGGGTTTAAAAAAATGATTTACGGAAGTAGCCATATCTATGCTCAGTAGTTATTTTAACGAAGATTATTACGCTCGCTACTATAAAGACGGCGCTACTCGTGTAGCGGAACCCCGTTATTATGATAGCCTTGCCCGATTTATTTCCGGCTATTCTGACCTGCTCGGCTTCAGCGTTCGCTCTATCGTCGATCTAGGCTGCGGGATTGGAACACTTATGAAACCGCTGTTGAGGCAGTTTTCGAAAGCAACCTATACTGGTGTCGACATTAGTGAGTATGCGTGTGACAAATATGGGTGGGAGCTGGGCTCTGTAAGTGACTATTCGCCGGCCCGAAGTTTCGACCTTGTGATTTGCCATGACGTTGTTCAATATCTCGACAATAAAGATGCCAAAGCTGCAATTAAAAATTTCTCAGATATCAGTTCTGGTATGCTTTATTTCAGCGTGCTAACTGAAGAAGACTATCTTGAAAACTGCGACAAATCCCGCACTGACTCAATCGTTAGCCTTCACGCCGCCAATTGGTACCGAGCGAAATTGAGTCGTTATTTCCGCAATCTCGGTGGCGGAGCATATGTGAGCCGGGAGGTTGATGTTGCGTTATATGCATTGGAGCATCTCGATTAATCGGCGGGGATAAAGCGTAACGCCACGCCATTATTGCACCAACGGTCGCCGGTCGGTTTTGGACCATCTTTAAAAACATGGCCCTGATGCCCACCGCATTTCACGCAATGGTACTCGGTTCGTGGCCAAATTAATTTGAAGTCATTCTTGGTTTTGAGGTGGCCCGGAATGTTGACGAAAAAACTCGGCCACCCTGTGCCGCTGTCATATTTCATTTCAGAACTAAACAAGGGTAAATGGCACGCCCGGCAGACGAATATTCCACTGCGCTTTTCCTCATTTAAGTCGCTTGAAAATGGTCGTTCGGTGGCTTCCTCGAACAATACGTTGAATGCCTCCGGAGACAACCTGTTTCGCCATTTTTTAAGGTCAAGTTCGAGAGGTGTAGTGTCGGTGGCTATCGTGGCGGAGACAGAAAGTAAATTGCGCCAGTTAGCCTGGAGAAACTCGATCGAATTTGAGTCGACTGCCGCACTCGCCAATGGGAGTTCGGTCAATGTGAGTGGCAACACGGCGAGGCCGACGAGCCGGTCGAGAAATGTACGCCGTTTCATTGTGACTCCTATGGTGGAAGGTTTACTGTCGCGTGCGCTATCCGCTCACCAACGGGCGAGACGTCATTTGCGAATGAGAACTTTATTTCGAGGTATTTCTTCAATCGGCATCGAAATATCTACTTAAGTACTCTTCGAGATTAATATCGTCACGGGATTCTAGCTCTGCTTGTTGTAGAATAGACTTCGCCGCTAGCTGGCGTAAGGACTCTGTCTTATTCGGATCGAGTTCTAGATCGCGAAAATAAACCTCATGTTTTTCTGATAAAGATAGAACCAATTTGGCAAAGGGAAGTTTTGTCTCCCGCATTGCTGATAGCAATTGCGCCGACGGCAGCAAATCTAGGTTCTCCAGACATTTTCGTTGATGCTTTAACGCATCCGAAAATTTTGGCTCAGATTGATCTTTGTCGAGAGCGTTACAGACCACTTCAACACCGTCCAAAATCTCTTTTGCCCAGGTCTGAAGGAGTTTTGCCCCATGCTTGAATTGTTGCAGATACAGGCCGGGTTCTCGTCCGCGTAAAGCTACCGTGAGCTCGTTGTATTGAATTAGCTGTTGCTCAGGCCCTGAGATAGGGGGACTGTCTTCCAGCAAGCAGAAAATTGTAAACGCCTCCATGAACCTGAGCTGCTGGAGATTTACTCCAGTTGGTTCAAACGCGTTGACGTCCAGTGCTCGGATCTCAACGTATTCAACGCCGCGATCTCGCAAGGCGACACTAGGTTTTTCTGCTGGGTTGGTCATCCGCTTTGGGCGCACGAAACTATAGTATTCGTTTTCGATTTGCAAGGTGTTAGTGTTCAGTTGCATATAGCTGTCGCCATCCTTAATTCCAATGGCCTCATATTCGGGGTAGGGAGTCTCAATCGCAGCGCGCAAGCTATTGACATAAGCGTCTACATTGTCATACGAAATATTGAGTGCAGATTGATTCTTGTTTTTGTATCCGATATCACTCATTCGGAGCGAGGTCGCAAATGGCAAATAATGAGTTCCAGAATCAAATGCTTTAAAGCGAGTTGTTCGGCCCGCTAAAAATGATTTGCACACAGCCGGAGAATTGCCGAATAGTAGCGGCATCAGCCAACCTAATCGGTGAAAATTTCGGATCAAGCCAAAATATTGCCCATCAATAAAATCCTGTAAAAGCCCAGTGTCTTCTTCTTCTTTTTGGTACTCGGACCAGAAATCCATCGGTAAAGAGTAATTAAAATGTACGCCGGCGATCGCCTGCATCCGGCGCCCGTACCGGTAGTCCAGCCCGACCCGATAGATATGTTTCATTTGTCCAATATTTGATGTGCCGTAGTTTGCGATCGGAATGGCTTGGTCGTCGCCGACGGCACAAGGCATACTAGCCGCCCACAGAAGCTCGCGTTTTGGCAAATTCGCATACAAAAATCGATGCAGATCATCGAGAGACTGTTGTAGGTCTTCGGCCGCATTGTATGTTGGTGTTACGACCTCAGTTAACGCCTCCGAATAATCAGTGGTGATGTAAGGATGCGTGAGGGCCGAACCCCAAGCTGTTGGGTGCGGTGAGGTCGCTAGCGTACCATTGCGTAGGATTCGGAGACCTTCTTTCTCAAGGCCTTTATTGCCACCGTGAAGCAAAGTTTCGTTACCAGCCTTGGCTAGCCGTTTGATCCGCTCTGCGGCAAGGTGATACATAGAGTGTGGTGGCAATTTAGCAGAGTAATAATAAGATAGGATGAGTATATCAGCCGTTCGTCAATGCCGATATCCTAGTAGCCGTAGCCGCAATCACTGCCGGAGTAGGGATTTATTTCCCAACTTTCAAGTCCCAATAAGTGTACAAACAAAATGTCATATGGTGAAGTAATGAATGTGTTAGTCATCGAAGATGACGTTGAAGTTGGTGACTATATAAGCGGTGAATTAGAGCGCATTGGGCATTTGGGTACGATCGCCTCCGATCTGGAATTAGCACGTGGTCTGCTTGCTAAAAATGTCTACGACGTCGTAGTACTTGACAGAATGTTACCAGATGGTGACGGGCTATCATTCATCGAAGAGCTCCGG
>DPMX01000131.1:4595-4980 GCA_003540955.1 Gammaproteobacteria bacterium | reverse complement strand
CGCTATGATGGCAATTGGAGTCCGAGAGGGTGATGAGATTATTACGTCACCGTTTACCTTCATAGCGACGGGCGAGATGATTGCGTTGCTAGGAGCAAAGCCGGTTTTCGTTGATATTGATCCTAGAACTTATAATATCGACCCGCGATTGATCGAAGGCGCAATAACGCCGCGCACGAAGGCGATTATGCCTGTCAGCCTATACGGCCAATGTGCAGAGTTTGATGAGATAAACGAGATCGCTGATATTCACGCTATTCCGGTTATCGAGGACGCAGCTCAGAGCTTTGGAGCGACTTATCGAGGCGCTATGTCATGCGCTTTATCTACAATCGGGTGTACGAGTTTTTTCCCATCTAAGCCGCTCGGTTGCTATGGGGATGGT
>DPMX01000131.1:1610-4300 GCA_003540955.1 Gammaproteobacteria bacterium | reverse complement strand
GCTCGGTTGCTATGGGGATGGTGGCGCGTGTTTTACTAATGACGCGGGTCTCGCTAAAAAAATGCGTGAACTCCGAGTTCACGGGCAAGACCGTCGGTATCACCACCCGATCGTCGGATTGAATGGACGGATGGATACTCTGCAGGCGGCGATTTTACTCGCTAAATTTGACTCGTTTCCTAATGAAGTTAAAACACGTGCCAAGGTTGGCGCGCGCTATAGTGCACGCATTGCTGAAGTTTGTTCCTCAGTAACAGTGCCATTTATCCAGGCTTATAATTCCAGCGTTTTTGCGCAATACACATTGCAGACTGCTGAGCGTGACCGTGTCGTTGAAGAGCTAAGACAAAGTGGCGTCCCGACGGCCGTACATTACCCAGTACCGATCCACTTGCAGCCGGCTATCCAAAACCTAAATCTGGGACAGGGCGTTGGTTCGATGCCGATAGCAGAGTCGCTAGCGACCAAAGTGTTTAGTTTGCCGATGCATCCATTTTTAGATGAGCAAACACAGGACCAAATTATCGAAGCGTTGGTTGGAGCCCTCTCCGAGACGCCACCCAATATTATGTCGGTGGGGAAGAGTTAGTGGACATTCGGGGGAAAAAACTAGTTGTTATCGGTGGCGCCGGACTTATTGGGTCACACACTGTGGATCTTTTAACACAAGAAGATGTTGGTGAAATTTTAATTTTCGACAATTTTGTCCGCGGTACGCAGCAAAATCTAGAATCTGCACTAGGCGACGATCGGGTGAGGATCTTTGATGTCGGTGGAGATATTTGTCAGCCCGATATTCTTGACGCTGCGCTAAAAGGTGCTGACGGCGTTTTTCACTTCGCTGCTTTGTGGTTATTACAATGCCATGAATTCCCTCGTTCTGCGTTCGATGTCAATGTGCAGGGGATGTTCAATGTATTAGAGGCATGTGTCCGAGCTCGAGTCGGTAGACTTGTGTATTCCTCCTCGGCTTCAGTTTATGGCGATGCTGTCGAAGAACCTATGACAGAGGAGCATCCCTTCAATAACCAAAATTTCTATGGGGCAACAAAAATATGTGGTGAGGCGATGGCTCGTGCCTACTACCATCGCTATGACTTGAACTATGTTGGGTTACGCTACATGAACGTCTATGGCCCTCGTCAGGATTATCGTGGTGCTTACATAGCCGTGATCATGAAAATGCTTGATAGCCTCGACAACGGCATGGCGCCAAAAGTTTTTGGTGATGGTAGCCAAGCATATGACTTCGTTTACGTAAAAGATTGTGCGGTTGCAAATATATGCGCGATGAAGGCAAATAGCGTTGACCAGTTCTACAACGTTGGCACAGGTAAACGCACAACTATCAAAGCTCTTGCTAAGGCACTAATAGCGCTTAGTGGTAGCAATCTCCAGATTGAATATGAGCCCGCCGGCCAAACTTTTGTTAAAAATCGTGTCGGAAGTCCCGAAAAAGCCCGTGACGAGATAGGGTTCTCCGCATCCGTGTCGCTAGAAGATGGACTCAGGGAGCTAATTAATTGGCGCCGGGATCACATTGTAGACGCAAGGCGTAGTCGTCGAAGTGTGGCTATATAACTGACGACTTTATGAATAACCATACCGAAACATTATCTGTTGACGAACAAAACAAAAGGTTTTGGAACGAACTTTGTGGAACGCAACTCGCTAAACAACTAGGGGTCGTTGATTCGTCTCCAGCGTCACTCCAACGATTCGACAATTGGTATTTTGATTTCTATCCGTATTTGTTCAAACACATTCCGTTCCCTGACATGCTTGGTAAGAAAGTGCTTGAGGTTGGGCTTGGGTATGGCACGGTATCACAAAAACTAGCATCATCTTGTGATGGATACCGCGGACTGGATATCGCGGAAGGGCCGGTTGCGATGGCTAATCATCGTTTGGCGCAAATGGGATTATCTGGCGAAGCAGTGCAAGGGAGCGTGCTCAGCGCACCATTCCCAAATGAAAGCTTTGACTGGGTGGTCGCAATCGGTTGCTTTCACCATACTGGGAGTATCCAAGGTGCGCTCGATGAAACCTGGCGCGTACTCAAACCTGGCGGCCAGGCTATCGTGATGGTGTATGCGGCATACTCCTATCGGCGTTGGATGTATACGTTTGCACCGACATTACGATATCTAATTTGGGATAAATTCGGAATAGGAAAGGCGCCACAAACTTCTGACCGTGAGCGTAAGCAGTATGACGCATCTGGTGCAGGCGAAGGCGCACCCGAGACGACTTTTACTTCGGCGTCCCATATGCGACGCATGACCAAACAATGGCACTCTGTACGAGTGACCTCCGAGAATATTGGAACCGAAGGGCCTTTCCGGAATACGGAAAGGCACAAGGCGAATCGAATCTTTGGGTCATGGCTCGGCTTGGATATCTATTGTCACTTGGTTAAGTGAACGCCGAAGTTATGTTGAATATTGGGGTTATTTGTCACGACGCGGGCAACGCGGCGACTATTACTGACCATATAGCGGCCATAACTCATGGTTCCCCCCACCATGCGAAGGTTTTGCCAGTTTGGCCTTCTAATTCTCTGTTGAATCTTGATTTTGAACTATTCGATGCTCTCATTATTCATTACACGATTGTAGCTAAGGACCATACGTTTCTTACCCCAGTTGTACGTAAGAAGTTCGCGGAATTTACGGGCCTTAAGGTCGCCT
>DPMX01000131.1:968-1310 GCA_003540955.1 Gammaproteobacteria bacterium | reverse complement strand
CGGGCCTTAAGGTCGCCTTCATTCAAGATGAATATCGGTTCATAAATGCGACGATTGATGCATTGGGAGAGTTGGGGATTGGTTTACTTTTCACTTGCGTACCGGACGGTGAGACCGATAAAGTATATTCTCGTAAAAAGTTACCGACCACGAAAGTACTAAATGTGCTGACTGGCTATGTACCGGCAAACCTGTTGGGCCAGCCAGTCCCACAATATAGTCACCGTCGATATGACGTGGGGTATCGATCTCGCAAGGTGCCGATGTGGTTGGGGGAACTCGGGTGGGAAAAGTATAGAATTTCGATTGAATTTCCAGAGGCGATTGCAGCTTACCGACTCC
>DPMX01000131.1:0-647 GCA_003540955.1 Gammaproteobacteria bacterium | reverse complement strand
ACTAGATATCTCCTGCCGTGAGGAAGATCGCTTATATGGCCAAGACTGGATACGTTTTACATACAATTGTAAGGCGTTTCTAGGGGTGGAGAGTGGTGCCAGCGTCTTCGACTTTACCGGGGATATACAAAGTCAGGTAGAAGCGCATCAGGAGCGCGATCCGAATGTCACTTTTGAAGAACTACAGCGTTTATATTTTTGTGAACAGGAGGGGAAAATTCGACTAAATCAAATCTCGCCTCGCTGTTTTGAAGCCATTGCCCTGCGGACTTTACTCGTTCTTTTCGAAGGTGAGTATTCAGGTATTCTCAAGCCATGGCGTCATTTTGTGCCGTTAAAGAAAGATTATTCTAATATCGATGAGGTTGCGGCAGTCATACTCGATCAAGAACGTGCAGGAGCTATTATCGACGCTGCCTATAAGGAAGTAGCCCTCAATCCGAAATATAGTTTTGACGCGTTTGGTAAGTACGTTGCTAGCTCGATTGAATCGACGATCTTGCCGGAGCAGCGCCGCTTAAGCGATCCCGAGACAATAGATCGAGCCATAGTTCAAGCCATAGAACAGGGGGAAATCCGGGCTGTCCCTATTAGTGTGAAGCCAAGTCGGCAGAGTGCAATTAAGCGACTACGTGAGCGACTACGTG
>DPMX01000298.1:12362-13134 GCA_003540955.1 Gammaproteobacteria bacterium | reverse complement strand
ACCATTTTCCAAGGCCTCATGGCATAGAGGTATAATGCTCGTGCGGTCAAGGGACAACTCAAGCCCATGGTCTTGGTCTCGCACTCTGTGGATCGCTACTTTTGGCCCGATGTCAGGGCGGTGCAGTATCTTAGAAAAGTCGAGGCCTTTCGCCTTCCAGTGACTAATGGCGCTAGTAACCTCTAATTCTTCTACGCGGCCAATCATTTCTTGCATCGTCCGAAAACCTAGTGCCGCCATATACTCACGGATCTCTTGGGCGATGAATTGAAAGAAATTTTCGACAAATTCTGGCTTTCCCGTGAACTTTTTACGCAAACGTGGATCCTGTGTAGCGATTCCAACGGGGCAGGTATTCAGATGACAAACTCGCATCATCACGCAACCCATCACGACAAGCGGTGTGGTAGAAAAGCCATACTCCTCCGCGCCGAGCAGCGCTGCTATGACCACGTCGCGACCGGTTTTCATTTGTCCATCAACCTGCACGACAATTCGATCTCGTAAATTATTCTCAACTAGGACCTGTTGTGTTTCGGCTAATCCAAGTTCCCACGGCACCCCCGCGTGTTTTAAGGATGTCACCGGTGAGGCCCCCGTGCCACCGTCGTAGCCCGAAATTAATACAACATCTGAATGTGCTTTGGCGACGCCGGCCGCGACAGTACCGACTCCGATTTCTGCTACCAATTTGACATGAATCCGGGCTACAGGATTTGCATTTTTTAAATCATGGATTAGTTGAGCCAGATCTTCTATCGAATAAATATCA
>DPMX01000298.1:0-12067 GCA_003540955.1 Gammaproteobacteria bacterium | reverse complement strand
ATCTTCTATCGAATAAATATCATGGTGAGGTGGTGGCGAAATTAGGCCAACCCCAGGAGTAGAGTGTCGAGTTTTTGCGATTTCGGGGTAAACTTTGTGGCCTGGCAACTGTCCACCTTCCCCAGGCTTCGCGCCCTGGGCCATCTTGATTTGGATGTCATCGGCATTAACTAAGTATTCACTGGTAACACCGAAGCGACCTGAGGCGACTTGTTTGATTGCACTGCGGCGTAGATCGCCGTTTTCATCCGGCGTATACCGAGCTGGGTCTTCTCCGCCTTCGCCGGTGTTCGATCGACCTCCAGTCCGATTTAGCGCGATGGCTAAGGTTTCGTGTGCCTCACGACTAATCGAACCGTAAGACATGGCGCCGCTGTGAAAACGCGACATGATTTTCTCGATTGATTCTACTTCGTCGATAGGGATAGGTTTGCGTTGGTTTTTGAATGTCAATAGTCCGCGTAGTGTTGCTAGCCGTGTACTTTGATCATCCACCAGTTGAGTGTACTCGCGAAAAATCTCGAATTGCCGAGACTGCGTGGCGTGTTGAAGTTTGAATACAGTTTCAGGGTTAAAAAGATGATATTCGCCGTCTCGACGCCATTGGTATTCGCCGCCCCATTCAAGATCGCGTACTTTCACCGGATGGTCGTGAAAGGCATTGTGGTGTAATTGGCTTATTTCGTTCTCGACTGTGTCGAGGCCAATTCCTTCGATTCGTGACGCCGTCGAGGTAAAGTAGTTATCAATTAGGGAGTGGTTCAGACCTATAGATTCAAATATTTGAGCACCACGATAAGACTGAATTGTGGAAATTCCCATTTTCGACATTACCTTAACCAATCCTTTATTTAAGGCTTTAATATAGTTACGCACCGCAGCGCCTTGCGCGGATTCGCCTGATTGCTGTCCACTTACTTTTTTGACGATTTTCCGCAACAATAAATCGTCAAGTGTCTCCAGCGCGAGGTAAGGGTTAATTGCATCGGCGCCGTATCCAAGTAACACGGCAAAGTGGTGCACTTCGCGAGGCTCCCCTGACTCTATAACTAACCCTATCTGTTTCCGTTTACCGTTTCGAACTAGATGATGATGAACGCCAGCGGTTGCAAGGGCGGTAGGAATGTGAGCATGGTCCGCATCAATTTCTTGGTCGGATAGGATGACAAACGAGTAGCCATCTTCAATAGCGGTGGTAGTTTCCTCGCATATTCGGGCCATTGCGTTTTCCAAGCCGGCGAGCCCGGCTCCTACCGGATAAATTGCAGAGATACTTTTAGTGCGGAAATTATGCACGTTGATATGACGAATACGCGCGAGATCATGGTTATCCAGTATCGGCGAGTCTATTTTTAGTTGGCGACAATTCTTTGCCTTCGTATCGAGTAAGTTGCCTTCTGGTCCGATGGGCGTCGATATTTGCGTGACGAGTTCCTCGCGAATACCGTCGAGCGGTGGATTCGTTACCTGCGCAAACAGCTGTTTAAAATAGTCGTAGAGTAAGCGAGGTCGATCCGACAGAACAGCCAAGGTGGCATCGGTCCCCATCGAGCCAATGGGTTCGGCTCCATTTTCCATCATCGGTTGTAAGATGATCTTAAGTTCTTCGCCTGTGTAGCCAAAGGCTTTTTGTCGTTGCAACAGGGTGTTACGTGCAATTTTCTTGATCGTAGGGGGTTCTGCTAGCTCGTTAATAGAGAGATGGTTAGACTTCAGCCAATCGGCGAATGGATACTCGTCGATGTACTGCTGCTTAAGTTCTTGGTCGTCGATTATTCGGCCTTGCTCAGTATCGACGAGAAAAATTCGGCCGGGGTGCAGTCGTCCCTTCTTCTCAATATTTTCCGGAGGGATATCGAGCACACCGACTTCCGAAGCCATTACGACGACGTTATCCTTGGTTACGCAATATCTGGAGGGTCGTAATCCATTGCGGTCCAGGGCAGCGCCTATAACACGGCCGTCAGTGAAAGCGATCGAGGCTGGACCGTCCCACGGTTCCATTAGACAGCCGTAATACTCGTAGAACGCGCGCCGGTCTGAGCCCATTTCCTTGTGGCCGCTCCATGCTTCGGGGAGCATCATCAGCACAGCTAGTGGTAATGGCCGCCCGGCCATATGAAGGAACTCGAGCACTTGATCGAAACCAGCGGAATCAGAATTCCCCTCAAGCACAATCGGAAATAGCTTTTTTAGGTCTTCCCCAAAAAGGTTCGATTCACATAACGCTTCACGCGCGCGCATCCAATTTGCATTCCCGCGAAGCGTGTTAATTTCGCCATTGTGGGCAATATAGCGAAAGGGTTGTGCGAGCGGCCATGATGGAAAAGTGTTGGTTGAGAATCGCTGATGTACTAGTGCTAGTGCGCTCTCCAAATCCGGATCAACTACATCTGGGAACATCTGTTCGATTTGGGATCCGATTAACATTCCTTTATAGATTAGTGTTCGATGAGAGAGGCTAGGTATGTAAAAGTAGTTTTTCTCTGCAATATTTGAGGTCCATATGAAATGTTCTATACGTTTCCGAATTACGTACAGCTTTCGCTCGAAGGCGTCGTCGTCCGTTATGTCCTCGCCTCTAGCAATAAAGATTTGCTGGATATTAGGTTCTGCTGCCATCGCGGACGGACCAATGGGAGAGTGATCGGTTGGTAACTTACGCCACCCACACAAGTGTTGACCTTCTTCCTCGATTATTGTTTGAAAATGTTGACGACATTTTTCGGCGTCGCCGATCGAGCGCGGTAAGAAGACCAGGCCAGCGCCAAAATTTCCTAGCCTCGGCAGATCGAAACCAAGAGCGATACATTTTTTTCGCAGGAAATTGTCCGGCATCTGGAGTAAGATCCCTGCCCCGTCGCCGGTGTTTTCTTCACAGCCGGAGGCACCACGGTGCAATAGATTTTTGAGTACGACGATCGCGTTTTCTATGATCTTGTGTGACTTGCGGCCTTTAATGTCGACCACAAACCCAACACCGCACGAATCATGTTCGTAGTCGGCGTTATACAATCCGGTGTTTGGTCTTCCGAGTTGTGGAAAATGTGGTCGAAGGTCTGCCATACGTTACTGAGCTTTTTCGAAGGTTTATCTAACGGGGTTGGGTTCGGGAGAAAAAAGGACGGGGATTATAGCCCTACCCAACACGAGGTGTCATCTGGACTGCTGGCCTCCTACATCTTCAATGTGTCTAGGAGGTCGAGCGGGGGTTTACTATAAAGTATTGAATTAAATAATTTATTTAATTTTTCGTATCTTAATTTTCTTTGATGTAACTGTTGATTTTGGATTCTTTTGAAGGTGTGCCTAGGGGTAAGTTGATGGTGTTGTTGGATACAAGTTTGGCGGTGGACGCATGATAGTGGCCGCTAATGCGTACCAATTGTGTTTAAATCGCGATCGAAATTCAGTTGGTACTTCGTAATATCGACGTGCCCTAAATAGGCTTTCAATTACTCTATCATGTCGTTAGTTGTTCTCTCTAGGCTGTAAGCCGGCCTTATTTCTCATTAATAGCTCGATCGCAAGTCAATACTGCTTGGAATTCGCTGTCCGGATAGTCGTCACAAACAAAGGCATGACCTATACCACGCAATAACACCAGACGGATTCGTCTCCCTCGATTCTTCTTGTCTTTATACATTGCGTTCACTAGATCCTCCGGTTTCAATTCAGATGGTAGGCGAGGTGCCAACTCGGCGCGACCAATAAGCGAGAGAATCCTTTCATAGTCTACGATACTTAACAAATTCATACGTACCGATAAATCAGCTGCCATACAGATCCCGCGCGCTATTGCCTCACCGTGCAACCATTTTCCATATCCGAGTACATTTTCTATGCCGTGGCCAAATGTATGGCCTAAATTAAGCAGGGCACGAACGCCGGATTCCCGTTCGTCCTTTGCAACGATCGCGGCCTTGTTTTCGCAACTACGACGTATGGCATAGGCGAGACATTCAGCATCAAGCCTCAGTAAGTTCTCCACTTCGGTTTCGAGCCATTCGAAAAATTCAGGATCTGAAATTAGACCATATTTAATTATTTCAGCGACGCCGGCACGAAGTTGTCGCTGATCCAATGTTGATAGTGTAGTGGTGTCCGCTACGACGCAAATCGGTTGGTGAAAAGCACCGATCATATTTTTCCCAAGTTTATGGTTGACTGCCGTTTTCCCACCAACTGACGAATCGACTTGAGATAGTAAGGTTGTCGGGATTTGAATATAATCAACACCCCGTTGATAACATGCTGCAGCAAAGCCCGTTAAATCTCCGACGACTCCTCCGCCAAGTGCAACGAGCGTGCAACTTCGATCGAATTCGTATTTGAGTAAGGCTGAAATTATCACGTTCAGGTGATCTAGTGTTTTAAATTCCTCCCCATCTGGAAGAATCACCGTTTTTACAAATTGATCCGCAAATGAATTTGTAATTTGCTCCAGATAAATTGGCGCTACCGTCTCATTTGTAACGACCATTATTTGGCGCGATTCAATCTTTGTGATGGTGGAAATATTGTCCAGTGTTCCGGAACCAATGTGGATAGGATATGACCGGTCGCCAAGGTCTACTTCGATTTTTATCATTTTCTAAGGCCTGGCATCCCGGATCTCTTTAACGATTTCTTCCATTGTCATCGCACCGGTATCGACGATGAGGTCGGCAACCTGCTGATAGATAGGTTCGCGTTGCTCCAGTAGTTCGAGCATTAGCGCGGTAGGATCATCGGTTTCCAGTAACGGGCGACCGGAATCCCGCTGCGTCCGCTCAATTAGTTTATCAATTGAAGCGTGAAGGTATACGACGAAACCGCGGGTTGATATGGCCGCCCGATTATCTGGATCTAGCACGGCACCTCCGCCGGTGGCCAATACGATGTCTTCGAGTTGCGTAAGTTCTTCAACGATTTGTCTCTCTCTCTCTCGAAAGCCGTTTTCTCCCTCTACGTCGAAGATTAATGCAATCGAAGCACCTGTCCGCCGTTCCAGTTCTTGATCAGAATCAACGAATTTTCTTCGTAAGCTTTTTGCGAGGCGTCGCCCGATCGTCGTTTTGCCCGCTCCCATAGGCCCTACAATGAAAATCCGTGATCCTGAGTTCACTGACGATGCTACTTGAGGTTGTCCACCGCGGTGTTCGACACGGCGGTTTGAGATGAATTACGGATCGCGGTTCGGTTGTCGCTACTGTACGCCATCGCCTTGTAGTGGACCACCAGATACCACCCAAAAACTACTAGATAGTGAATTGTTACAGTTCCACGCAGCATGCGCAAAAAAAAGCGCGAAATGGATGCATCTGAAAGGCGAACTAGTATCGTAGCTAGATAAATACAATGATCGTAATGCTTTTTTAAATTTCAAAGGCGCATCAAACATTATAGAAAATACCAATGCTATTACATTTGAGCGTATATTTAAGCCATCAAATTCTCGCGTTACCAGAAATGCTGCGAGACTTTTTTCTTCATCTCATCTGTCCAATCGAATGAGGAAGAATCTATTTGGCGTTACCTAGGTGTCGAGTAAGAAACTCCTTGTCCGTGATATTCTCTCTTAACCAATGGAGTCCGGCGCTGGTATTTCTGGCATAACGGATAGAAAATTAATAAAAACAGTAAGTTATTTGATTGTCAACAGCAGATAAGAATTAAGTTGTCCATCCCACAAAATATGTTGCGCTTTTTATTTTATTTACTGACCTCTGCGTTTGTCGTCGGAATCGTTGTAGTTGGAGCGCTATTATGGTCCGTGCTTCCACAATTACCCTCCGCTGAGGCACTGCGGGAAGTACATCTTCAAACGCCAATGCGTGTGTATACCGCCGATGAGCGGCTGATTGCAGAATTCGGGGAAAAACATCGGCGCCCCGTGTCTATTGAGGATGTCCCTGTGCTAATGAAACAGGCGTTTCTTGCTTCGGAGGATGATCGTTTCTACTCGCACCTGGGAGTCGATTGGATAGCTATTGCAAGAGCTGTAGTCGAGCTAATACGTACTCGTAAGAAAACGCAAGGTGGATCTACAATCACAATGCAAGTTGCGCGAAACTTTTTCCTTACTCGTGACAAGACCTATGAGCGCAAAATTAAAGAAATTTTTCTTGCTATCAAAATCGAGCGGGAAATGTCCAAAGAAGAGATTCTAGAGCTTTACCTCAACAAAATATTTCTAGGTCATCGTGCCTACGGGATTGGAGCCGCAGCGCAAGTTTATTACGGTTCGAAGCTAGATGAGCTCACACTTGGGCAGATTGCGATGATCGCTGGATTACCGCAAGGGCCTTCGAAAACCAACCCGGTTACTAACCCGGAAGCAGCTAAGGAGCGACGATTCTACGTGTTATCAAGGATGTTGAAGTTAGGGTACATCGATAAGCAAACTCTTGATGCTGCACTGCGGGAGCCCGTCGCTTCGACGGTGCATGAGCTGAGCACCGAAGTAGAGGCTCCGTATGTTGCGGAAATGGCGCGTGCCTATATGCTCGAAAAATACCCTGATAATGCTTACACCGCTGGCTATCGGGTATTCACGACAATAGATTCGACAAAGCAAGACGCTGCAAATGAAGCGTTGCGAAAATCGCTTATAGCTTATGACCGACGCCATGGTTATCGCGGCGTGGACCATGATTTCGATCGTGATGTAAGCCCAGATCCGTTCGACTGGCTAGAGTTGCTTAAGGGCTATAACGACATTGGTCCGCTAAAGCCTGCTTATGTAATAGATGTAGGTGAGCGCACGGCTTCGGTTTTTACCGCCACGGGTGAAACCTTAACTCTCCCGTGGGAAGGGATTAAGTGGGCCCGACAATTCCGATCCCCTAATAAACGCGGGCCAACGCCGAAATTTGCCACTGAGGTGATAAAGGTAGGTGAGATTGTCCGCGTCGAATGGGTTAATACTGTTGTTAAGGGGATAGAGGGCCGCGAGGCAGATGTAACTCAAAAGTCAGGCTATTGGCGCCTCGCCCAAGTTCCAGAGGTCGAAGGCGCGCTAGTTTCGCTGAGATCGAAAAATGGGGCTATTGAAGCGCTAGTAGGCGGATTCGCGTTTAATAAAAGTAAATTTAATCGCGTAACGCAAGCCTTGCGCCAACCGGGTTCAAATTTCAAACCATTTATTTATTCTGCTGCACTTGAACACGGTTATACAGCTTCGCATTTCGTAAACGATGCTCCATTGCTGTTTGACACCCCGGGTTTAGAAAACGCTTGGCGACCGGAGAATTACGGCGGCCGGTACTACGGGCCGACCTCGTTGCGAAATGCGCTCGCGCATTCGCGGAACCTCGTTTCAATTCGCTTATTACGCGCCATTGGGATCAATAACGCGATAGAACATGTAAGGCGATTTGGTTTTGATGTAGATCGCTTACCTAAAAATTTATCGATGTCGCTTGGCAGCGGCGAAATGACGCCCCTTGAACTTATCTCTGGATTTGCTGTGCTCTCTAACGGCGGTTATAGGATCGACCCGCATTTTATCGAGCGCATTGAAACTGAAAAGGGCGAGGTGATAATGACGGCAGATCCTCCCACAGTATGTAAACAGTGCATTGTTACGGGTTTTGACAATGACGAAGATCCCGCAGATCTTGGTTCGATTGACAAAGTCGCAGAGCTTGGACAGATGACTCCAGCGGAGCTGGCTTTGGATCCGCGCAACGTTTGGATTGTGAACTCGATGATGAACGATGTAATAAAAATTGGTACTGGACGCCGTGCGCGATCATTAAAACGCAATGATTTGGCAGGAAAGACAGGTACGACTAACGATCAAAAAGACGCCTGGTTTTCAGGCTTTAACGGAGATATCGTGACAACGGTGTGGGTTGGTTTCGACGACTCGACACCGCTTGGTCGCAGTGAGTCAGGCTCCAGTGCCGCTTTGCCCATGTGGATCGAATACATGCGATCTGCATTAGCTAGCTCGCCTGAGTCAAAGATGGAGCGACCCGCAGGACTAGTAACAGTCAAAATTGATCCAAAGACAGGCTTACTGGCGGCCGTTAACGATCCGAACGCCGTGTTCGAGTTATTTCGCGAGGATAATGTACCGAGAGCTGGAATTACCTCTGATTCTCGAGGCGACGGTAGTCTGCCTCGATCGGAATCCGAGCACCTATTTTAGCTTCTACCTAAAGACGTCACCTTTTGCAGGCTAAGATTAGTAATATTTATAAGGGCGCCGCACTAAATTGGGTTCGATTCGTCGCCAGAACAACCAAGCTCAGCGAAGCGATATAGCGCACGTAGCGGCGCGCCTTGTTGCTCGCGGTGAGGCTAGAAATTTTTCCGGGGCAATCCGAAAAGCAGCCGCATCACTTGGCCTTAAAAATTTCCGTAATGCACCACAAAACATGGAAGTGCATAATGCATTATTACTCTACTTGCAGCATTTTGAAGGTGATCGATGGGCACAGCGGATCGCAGCGATGCGACACGAAGCGCGAGCAGCGATGATTGTTCTCGCGCAATTTCGGCCTTGTCTGGTTGGTCCGGTATTATACGGTAGCGCGTGTGAACATTCTCCTGTCACGCTTCATTTGTATACGGACGAGACAGAAAGCGTTACACGTTTTTTGCACGAGACTAAGATTAATTATTCTATAACCCATACGGTTCTAGAAGTATCGCGATCGCGACGAGAAGAGTTTCCTACTTACCTCGTAGTTGTTAATGAATTTGAGTTCGATTTAGTCGTTTTATCCGAAGTGTATAATTCACACCCGCCATTGAGTTCTTTGAATGGGCGTCCATTTAGGCGCGCCAATATCGATGCCCTGGATACTCTAATTAGCGAAGCTGCAACCGAAGTAAAGACGGACGATTCTTTCACCGATTATGGTGGTTTTTAATGTTGCGACCAGATTCGGTGATCGAGGTGGCCGTATTTGTTCCTCTTCGGCAGACATTCCACTACTTATCAAATCCAGAACGACCAAACGATGAAGTGGTACCAGGAAGCCTCTTGCGTGTGCCTTTCGGTCGCGGTATTCGTAACGGTATTGTTCTGAGAGTTGGGCTGCACCCCGAAGCAGATCGCCGTTTAAAATCAATTGTCGAACTGGTCGATGCGAAGCCGATCATTAATCAAGAATTGATGCAATTGGGATTATGGTCATCCGAATATTATCATCACCCTATCGGTGAAGTACTGGCTTCAATGTTACCTAGAAAGCTGCGCCGTATAGGGTCGCCGGAGCGACTTCAAAAATATGAGTGGGTCGGGATCCACCCCAGTCAGGGTAGGGCTCTCACTATTAAGGCTCCACGTCAAGCATCGTTGCTCCGCTTGCTCGAGCGTGGCCCAATGCTTATCGAAGATTTTCAAACTCTAACCTTTGATTGGCGACGGGCGCTAAGAGAACTTGAAAAAAAAAGCTTGGTTCATCGTCGCCTTTATCATCCGAAGACGCGACTATCGCCGACCGAGACAATAGAGCTCAATAATACCCAGGAAGACGCAGTCAAAAGTATTACCTCTGGGCTCGGGTCATTCCGTACTTACCTGTTACATGGCGTGACAGGAAGCGGTAAGACCGAAGTTTATATGGCAGCAATTACAGATACGTTAAAATTGAACCAGACTGTCTTAATGTTGGTGCCGGAGATTATTCTAACCCATGTGCTTGTCGCGCGGTTAAAACGGCGATTCGGCACGATAGTTGCTGTATTGCATTCGGGGTTAAGCGATAAGGATCGAGTGCAAATTTGGCAACAATGTCGGGACGGGGAAATAGGGGTGTTGATTGGCACGCGTTCAGCCGTATGGGCGCCGTTACAGACTATTGGACTTATTGTCGTCGATGAAGAACACGATTCTTCGTTCAAGCAGCAAGAGGGGTTTCGTTACAACGCACGGGATATTGCGATCAAGCGGGCTCAACAGCTTTGTGTTCCTATTGTGTTGGGAACGGCAACACCTTCTCTAGAGGCATATCTCAACGTAGAGAAAAATAAATACGTGTATCTCTCTCTACCTGAACGCACTGGAGTAGCCAAGTTACCTTCTATAGCCTGCATTGATATGCGTGGTTTAAAAATGACCGGCGGCCTATCAGATCGCCTTTGCGTAGCGCTCGGCAACTGTCTGCAGCGAGGCGAACAGGCATTATTGTTTTTAAATCGGAGAGGCTTTGCGCCGGTGACCCTATGCCATCAATGTGGATACATTGTGACTTGTGAGAGGTGTGACGCGAAACTTGTTTGGCATAAAGGTAATAGAGTATTAAGTTGTCATCAATGTGATAGCCAAAAAAGCCTACAGCAAATCCCCCAATGCTGTCCTGGGCCGGATTTGGTTCCGATAGGGCTCGGTACCGAGCAAGTCGAGGAGGTGTTAAAAAAGATATTTCCAGGAAAGAGCGTAGTTCGAATCGATCGCGACTCGATGCGAAAAAAAGGTACGATAGAAGAAACTTTCTCGGCAATAAGGGAGGGTTCTGTCGATATCCTAATAGGAACACAGATGCTGGCTAAGGGGCATGATTTTTCGCGTGTTAGTTTAGTCGGAATCGTCGACGCAGATAGTCAGTTGTTTAGTAGTGATTTTCGAGCGGAAGAAAAACTAGCGCAAATGATTATTCAGGTTGCTGGCCGCGCTGGCCGCGCCGACATCCCAGGAGAGGTATTGATTCAAACTCATCAACCACATCATCCCCTGTTGCAAACCTTGCTTGTGGATGGTTACCATCGGTTTGCCAAAGACGCGCTCAAAGAGCGCCGCGCAGCTTCGTTGCCGCCGTATGTGTCAATGGCGATGATTCGTGCCGAGGCTCCAAATCCGGAGTTGCCATTGAAATTTCTCACTGTATTAATCGAGAGAGTACGCATGCAAGGCATGCAGGGATCCGAAATTTTGGGACCAATACCAGCGGCAATAGAAAAAAAAGCAGGACGATATCGGGCGCAAATTGCAATCACGGCTCAAAGTCGAATGGTGCTGGCCGCGACCGTTAAATCATTCATCGAATCCAGCAGCGATGTCCCCATGCGTCGAAAAGTGCGATGGGCAATCGATGTTGACCCGCACGATACAATCTAGACGGTGAGGGTGAATTGGAACTAGACCGTAAATTAACTTGGGATATTTGACATACCCGAACCAAGGAGCTGATGATGATCAGAATATTAGTAGTACTTTTGACATCGTGCTGGGCGCTGTGGGGCCACGCCGAGGAAAATGCGCTAAAAGTAAAAATCACTCCAAGTGTTGGAGAGGTCGTTGTCCGTCACGGCGATTCCGTAGTTGCGATCTCGCGTTCGCAAGAGTCAACTAATGAAATTAATCCGGCTTACGCCAGGACATCTCGAGATTGCCCTCCATATTGTATACAGCCGATTATTTTAGCCGCGGGAGTAGAGACTATCGGTGAACTAGAAATGCTCGATTATCTAAAGAGGATCACAGACGGCGATGACTCGGTTATCGTAATTGACTCACGTACACCTGAGTGGCTGAAGGAGGGAACGATCCCAGGTTCGATCAATATTCCCTATTCGAGGCTGAGTCCGGCTGCCGGTGCTGACCCGTTTGAGATTGCGGACCTACTGGAAACGACCTTTGGGGCGATCGAACAAGAGGGCTTGTGGAATTTCAGTAAGGCGAGAACACTGGTTCTTTTTTGTAATGGAATGTGGTGTGGGCAGTCACCAACGACGGTGAAGACATTGTTGGATTTTGGATACCCCGCGGACCGGATAAAGTGGTATCGGGGTGGAATCCAAGCGTGGGAGACGCTCGGACTTACTGTTGTTCGCTAGCGGTTTGGGTATGTATTTTTGAAGCATCAACTACGGGCAATTCTGGAGCGTGCCGTACAGGCGGTACTCGCAAATGCTGGACATGCGGCGGTGGATCTTCCTGCAATACAATTAGATTCACCACGCAACCCCGAACATGGCGATTTCAGTACCAACATAGCAATGACGTTAGCGCCGGTTTTAAAGGTTGAGCCTAGGAGTCTAGCCGCAGAAATTTTAACTGTGCTTAAATATGACGCATTGCTTGAACGCGCCGAGATAGCCGGACCAGGGTTTATCAATCTCTATATTGCGA
>DPMX01000297.1 GCA_003540955.1 Gammaproteobacteria bacterium | reverse complement strand
CAGCGACGGAATGGATGCTTCCGGCGCTCCTCAAACGCTTGATAGACGAGGATTTTAACCAAAGCGCCACTAGCGGTTCTATAACAATCCCATTATTTCTTATTGGCTTGTTTTTCATACGTGGGGTGCTGAGTTATGTCAGTACAGTTTCGCTCGCCTGGATTTCGAACCGCACGGTAATGGATCTGCGCGATTTTATGTTTCGGAATCTCATCGACCTCCCGTCGGTATTTTTCGATGCTCGACCCCCTGGAGAGTTGATTTCAAAATTCACTTTTGATGTTACTCAGGTATCTCACGCGACAACTCGCGTATTAACAGTGTTAGTCAAAGATAGCGCCGTTATTATCGCGCTGCTGGCGTACTTATTCTATTTGAATTGGCGCCTTGCAGCGCTTCTGTTGGTGTTGGCGCCGCCTATAGGCTTTGTAGTGTATCGTGTCTCGAACCGAATGCGTGATAAAAGTCGGCAATTGCAAGGTTCTATTGGACATCTTAATCAAATCGCTGAGGAAGGTATTCGTGGCCAACGTGAGATAAAAATTTATGCCGGTCACGAACTTGAGACCGGACGTTTTTGGCGCGCGATAAATAGTACCCGCCAACTCCAAATGAAGGTTATCGGAATCTCTGCCGCAACCGTGCCGATAATCCAGTTGTTAGTAGCCTGTGGAATCGCGGTAATGATAGTACTTGCCTTGCGTGAGTCGGCGGCTGGCCTGATGACGCGTGGAGATTTTGTGGCTTTTGTAACCGCTACTGCACTACTGTTACCGCCTACGAAGCGGCTAACAAGCGTCAATGAGTTTTTGCAGCGTGGTCTTGCTGCAGCTGAGAGTGTTTTCGCACTGATGGACGAGCCAACAGAACCAGCCTCGGGTAGTCTCCAGCTTGACCCGCTGGAGGGTGCCATCGAGTTTCGCGACGTAAGCGTCCGATATGCGGACAGGTTGGTATTAAAAAACATAAATCTCACCATTCAGGCTGGTGAATCCATCGCTTTAGTTGGTCCATCAGGGGGCGGCAAAACTACCCTACTCGATCTAGTCGCAGGTTTTTACCAAGCGGAAACTGGAGAATTGCTAATTGACGGGCATCCCATCGAAGACATAGAACTTAAATGTTTGCGTGAAGCAATTGCCTATGTTGGTCAGGAAGTGATTCTTTTTGATGACACGATTGCTAATAATATCGGCTACGGCACGTTGCGGTCAGCGTCTGACGCGGAGATTCGTGATGCCGCCGAGGCGGCGTTTGTAACGCCCTTTGCAAGTGAGCTGAATGATGGTCTTGATTCTAATATCGGAGCTAACGGCGCTCGGTTATCTGGGGGCCAAAAACAAAGAATTGCTATTGCTCGTGCGTTGTTAAAAGATGCGCCGATCTTGATTTTTGATGAGGCAACATCGGCGCTCGACACAGTCTCGGAACGCCATATCCAAGCCGCGCTTCGCAGTATTCGAGAGGGTCGCACCAGCTTAATTATCGCGCACCGATTATCAACAGTCGAAGCGGTCGATCGAATCATCGTGATCGACGAGGGTCGAATCGTAGAAACGGGCACACATGATGAATTACTAAGCCGCGATGGGGTATACGCCCGACTCGCAGAATTGCAGGATACGGAGACCAATGAAGTCGAAAACTGAACGCGGTCCGGACGCTTTAAATGCTACTCTCGAACGGTTATTTTGATTGGTTCCGATATAACAGGCGGTTTATGGGGAATATGCGCAAAGTCTCCAAGAAGTAACTGTAGCCGATGTTCTCCCGGCGAAAGCTCCAATACGACTTCAGTTTGGCCGCCGCCAAAGTGGCGATGGTTTTCGTTGTTTGGAATGGGCAAAGCCAAATCGGGTAGCTCTGTGTCGATCAATAAATGGTGGTGCCCTGCAAACTCTTGTACAACCCCCGCTGGGACGATCACGTAGGGGCCGCTCAGGCCAAAAACAACTGTTACGGGGTTGTCAACCACCGTGCCATTACGTGGAGAGACAAAATATAATGATGTTTTATCTGCAACACTGCTGGCCGAGACAAAAACTGGCGCTAGTAGCAGGAGGATAACACTGAGTTTAATTTGCATGGGTATGACTCCCACCTGTTTTTCTAACTTCATCCAGTTTACTCGGGCGCTAGTATAAATATATTTCCGAGGGTGACGCGATACAAACGTCAAGATCCGGCAATGGTCAGTGATTCAAGCAAGATTGAGCCGCAGCGCACATTTCCTCGAAGGTCGACGTCATCGGCGCACGCAACGATGTGTTTAAACATATCCGCGAGGTTGCCCGCGATCGTTATTTCGTCTACTGGATAGGCAGTCTCTCCATTTTCCACCCAAAAGCCACTGGCTCCCCGAGAATAGTCCCCGGTTACCAAATTAATTCCGAATCCCATTAGATCCGTAACGATGAGGCCGCGGTCCATTTGTTTGACGAGCTCATTGAAACCGAGAGGTTGGTGCTTTACGGTAAGATTATTTACGCCACCTGCATTTCCCGTCGGTTCCAGATTAAGCCGTCGAGCAGAGTAGCTACCCAGCACATAACCAGTGAGAACGCCATTTTCGACCAAAGTTCGATCACTCGTTTTCGCGCCTTCAGTATCGAACGGTGCACTGCCAAGTCCTCTAGGGATATGGGGACGTTCGATGATAGAGATGTGCTCGGGAAAGATCATTTGACCTACGCTGTCGACAAGAAATGACGCTTTGCGATACAAATTTCCACCGGACACGGCGTTGATAAAATGGTCGATCAATCCTCCCGCGACAGGGGCTTCAAATATGACCGGTGCCTTCTCGGTCCGAATTTTCCGCGCACCAAGCTTTGCTACGGTTCGCCTTGCGGCAGTAATTCCAACGAACTCCGGTGCTTCTAACTCGTTGGCGTCACGCGCAACTGTATACCAATATCCCCGCTGCATAACACCTTCACTTTTCCCGACTACAACGCAGCTTAGACTGTGGCGAGAACTTAGGTAGGCGTGAGCAAAACCGTCACTAGAGGCGTAGCCACGCAGACCATGGTGTTGAGCGACGCTTACGTCATCAATCTGTTTGACTCCAGGGTCAAATTCTCGGGCAGCTGTGTCGCAGCGCTTTGCCAACTCGACGGCTGATTCCGGCCCTAGATTCCACGGGTGATCAAGGTCTAGATCGGGGATTTCCTGAGCCAGGTATTTTGGATTTATTAGACCGGCATACGGGTCAGGTTCCGCAAGTCGCGCGATTCGGTCAGCCGCGACAACGGTGTCTTCGATACTCTGCGTCGAGAAATCTGTGGTGGTCGCAGTACCCTTGGATTTACCGCGATAGGTACTAAGGCTTAGGGCTTTATCTTCGTGATGCTCGATGGACTCTAGCTCGCCGTTGCGAACAGTGACGGAAAGGCCGCCACCGCTGCTTAACGCCGCTTCGGCAGCGCTTGCCCCGAGTTTCGCTGCGGCGTCGATCGCGTTTTGTAGAACAAAAATGGTATCTTCTATTGAGCGGTTGGTATCGTTCATTGTGGTATCGGAATTATAACTTAATGTAGGGTCTTCGGGTGCTCTGACCGTTGTCGTGTAGAAGGCAATACGGACCGCTTGCCTATCGGACTCTGAAGCATCATTTAGTATGTTGGCAAAACAGGTTTTATGGCAAGCGATGGTGTCGATCGATAGTGACCTAAGTAGGGAATTCCTAGTGTGACAGCCACTTGTGGCAGAATTATCTATGAGTTAATCAACTGTTGCTCTACGCTGATTTTATTGAATGACCGAAAACGCTATCCTAGATCCACTTAATGCCGCTCAGCGTGAAGCGGTTTTGTCCGCGTCCCCCCACTCTTTGGTCCTGGCAGGCGCGGGGAGCGGTAAAACCCGAGTGTTGGTGCACCGGATTGCCTGGTATCTAGAGACCGGCCAGGCTGGGCCTAAGGGCATCCTCGCCGTAACCTTCACCAACAAAGCGGCGGCAGAAATGCGTGCCCGTATTGAAAACCTGTTACGCCGGCCTGTTGGCGGTATGTGGGTTGGTACATTTCACGGAATTGCCCACCGCTTGCTGCGAGCACACTCGCGTGAAGCCAACCTACCTGAGCATTTCCAGATTATCGATAGCGAAGATCAGTTGCGCGTGATCCGGCGCACATTGAGGTCAAAAAGTCTGGACGAAAATGATTGGCCGGCAAAAGAGTCGCAGTGGTTCATCAATGCGAGCAAAGGTGAAGGCCTACGGCCGAAACATATTGACGACAGCGGTGACTCTAGGTCTCGGACCATGATCGACGTCTATCAAGCATATGAAGAAGCTTGCGAGCGAGCAGGGTTGGTCGATTTTGCGGAATTACTTTTACGCGCCTATGAGTTGTGGAGCACTCGACCCGAGCTTCTACGGCATTATCAAGAGCGTTTTCGACATGTTCTGGTAGACGAGTTTCAGGACACTAGTGTCCTACAATACGGATGGTTGCGACAGCTTGTTGGTGCGCAAGGCAACTTATTCGTGGTCGGCGACGATGATCAGTCGATCTATAGTTGGCGCGGGGCGAGTATCGAAAACATGCAGCGTTTTCAGCGAGAGTTTCCAAATAATGAAATCATCCGACTGGAACAGAACTACCGGTCTAGCGGTAATATTCTAGCAGCCGCTAATGCGTTGATTGAAAACAACCCAACCCGTCTCGGTAAAGAGTTGTGGAGCGAGGGTGAAAAAGGGGAGCCGATCAACTTATATTTAGCATATAACGACGTCGATGAAGCAAGGTTTGTTGTCGAACGCATGGGTCAATGGCATGACCTAGGAGGACGATTTGACGAATGCGCAGTCTTGTATAGGGTCAGCGCACAATCCCGTGTACTCGAAGATGCCCTTCGCCAAGCTGATATACCTTACCGCGTCCATGGTGGTTTTAAGTTTTACGAACGGGCAGAAATTAAAGACACGTTGGCTTATTTGCGTTTGGCCTATTCGCGCGGTGATGACTCCGCTTTCGAGAGGATTGTAAACACTCCTACCCGTGGAATTGGGCAACGTAGCATCGAGGCTTTGCGCAACGCCGCGCGTCTGGGGCAGGCGACTCTGTGGGAATCCGCGCGTCATATCATTGCTAACCGAGAGCTCGGCGCCCGCTCGGTGGGCGCGATAGAGAGTTTCCAAAACCTTATTGATCGTTTGTCAGTAGCCATCGAGGGGAAAGGGCTCGGCGACACGATTGAGACGGTGATAGAGCACAGTGGCCTGCTCGACCACTATAGGAAAGAAAAAGGCGACCGCGGTCTAGACCGGATCGAAAATTTGGAAGAGTTGGTTTCGGCAGCACGCGACTTTAACCCGACGGAGGATGAGGAGGCAATACCGCTGGTCGCTGCATTCCTGAGTCATGCTGCCCTAGAGTCCGGTGAAGGCCAGGCTAGTGCGAACGAGGATAGTGTGCAATTAATGACCTTACACTCAGCCAAAGGCCTTGAGTTTCCACAAGTCTTTCTCGTTGGCGTAGAAGAAGGTTTGTTCCCACATCAGCGCTCCAGCGAAGACGCTAGTCAACTTGAAGAGGAACGGCGGTTATGTTACGTCGGCATTACACGGGCGATGCGCCATTTAACGATTTGCCACGCCGAGTCGCGGCGGTTACACGGATCTGATTATTACCCTCAGCCGTCGCGATTTATTAGAGAGATCCCGACCACACTCTTTCGAGAGGTGCGGCTCGGAGGTCAGATTAATGGGATCGGTAGCGGTCGAGTTGACCTGTCGCCATCCGACACAGGTCTCATACTTGGCCAGCGCGTTTTACATAAAAGTTTCGGGGAAGGTGTTGTACTACATCTTGAAGGAAACGGTGAGAATGCTCGAGTGCAGGTCAACTTCGAAGACGACGGGATTAAATGGTTAGTGGTCGCTTATGCAGGTCTCGAAGCTTGTTAGCGAACCTAGGAAAGCATCGTATCAAAGATTAAGGAGCCCGCATGTTTGGCTATGTAAAATATTATTCCGTTTCCGACGCTGTATGGATTGTTTTCTTAGCATTTCTAGTCGGATGTACTACTGAGATTGGCGATGGAAAGAAAGACTCTTTGGAGGACGAAAAATTTAACTGGAAGCTTGTTTCAGCATGGCCGCCGGGTCTTCCGGTAATCGATAAGGCGGTCAAACAATTTGCCCGAAACGTTGAGACCATGAGCCGGGGCCAAATGAAAATTCAAGTGTATGCCGGCGGGGAATTAATCCCTGCTCTTGAGGTTTTCGACGCTGTTGCTGACGGGAAAACCGTTCAGATGGGCCACAGCGCTGCCTATTATTGGGCTGGAAAGGTACCGGCTGCGCAGTACATGTCCGCTGTTCCTTTTGGGCTAGGTGCGCGTGGAATGATGGCGTGGTTATATGGGGGTGATGGCTTGAAGTTGTGGCGGGAACTATACGCGCCATTCGATTTGTTTCCGATTCCGATGGGTAATACTGGTACCCAGATGGGGGGCTGGTTTAATAAGCGGGTAGATTCGCCGCATGACTTAGCTGGCTTAAAGATGCGAATTCCCGGGCTTGGCGGGAAGGCGTTGGCTGCTGCGGGCGGAAATCCTATTTTGCTTTCCGGCGGAGAGGTTTACACCGCGCTTGAACGTGGCACCATCGATGCGACGGAGTGGGTAGGACCGCTGCACGATGTTCGCTTTGGTTTGGATAGAGCGGCGAAATATTATTACTATCCCGGCTGGCAAGAACCAAGTGCCCAGCTTGAATTGATAGTCAACAAGACTGCCTGGGAGGCCCTACCAACCCATCTGCAGTTGATTATAAATCACGCGGCAATTGCAACTGGGGTCGAGCTATATAGTGGAATGGAAGTGGGTAATGCGAAGGCTTACCAATCATTGCAAGAATCTGGTCACGTGAAAATGGTCGAATTCCCCCAAGAAGTCCTCGCGGTGCTGCACGAAAGTGCTAAGGTGGCATTAGGTGAGGAAGCCGCAAAGGACGAGAATTTTCGCAAAGTGAGCGAAAGCTATGAAACCTTCCGGGAGATGTTCGCTGCTTGGGACGAAGTTACGGAAAATGCCTACCGCCAATATTTTAATCGTGCAAAAAATTGACTTGTTCGTACTTTAAATTACTTTATTGGCTCTCGATGACCATATAGTCAACTGCAGCGTTGACGTCTTCATCCGAAAAATCCATGCGCCCACCCTTTGGTGGCATTAGTCCAGATTCTCCCATAAAGCCTTTTATCGCGCGCGAGTATAAGAGCTCTATTCCTTGTTCGATACGTGGTTTCCAGTTAGCTTCATCACCAATTTTTGGTGCTCCAGCAACGCCAGTTGCATGGCAGATAAAGCAAGCCGAGTCGTAGACCTCTTTACCGCGCCCATCATCGACTATGACGGGCGTAGCGGTTGCCGGTGTCGTCGGAGTAATGGCGATTTCTATGGGGGCTGACTTAACATTTGTGTTTGTAGCTGGGGTCGACGTGTCGTCCAACTGGCTCCCGTCTATCGTAGCGAGCATGTATGTGACCGCGGCCCGAACCTCATCATCCGAAAGCGACGGTAAACCGCCCTTTGGAGGCATAATTCCCATTTCACCAGTAAATCCATTGATCGCATTGATAACCAGCATTTCGGAGCCTTTCTCAGGCCGGTTGCCCCAGGAGCTCCGAAAGCCGATTTTTGGCGCACCGCCTACCCCTGCGTCGTGACACGCGAAACAAATCTTGTCATAGGCCGCCTTACCCGGGTCTACAGGTGCAGCCACAGTCGTTTTTGTTGAAGGTTCTGTTGCCGTTGTCGCGGTATTGGAGAGAAAAAGTGTGCCGTCATCAAGCAAGAACGGATCGCCAATATTGGCAGTGCCGATCGGAGCTATGCGCTTGGCGACGGTTTCCTCGGAATTATCAATATTGGGTTTACCAAAAATAATCCAGGCTAATAAAAACGCGATGAAGCCAGTACCCAGGAGCAGGGCCACGACTGCGGTCGTATCACGAACAAGTTTACTTTTCTGTGCTTCGCCCATACTGAATTCCTGACTTTGCGGTGTTCGATAGGTTTTTTAACTCTTGACGACTTCACTATAGGCGCCTTCCGTACATTATAGCCGAATCGCCGTGATGCACTAGACAGCTAGAGAGTGCCATAAGGAATTCCCCTATCCGTGAATAGCTTGTATCGTACTGTTCACACCGCGCCCGTAGCTCAGTTGGATAGAGTACTGCCCTCCGAAGGCAGGGGTCACAGGTTCGAATCCTGTCGGGCGCGCTAACAATTTTGCTAAATCCAACTGCGCTGGTCTTTATGTTGGCACTATAAAAGACTAATGGTTCCGTAGCGATCTTGTGAGATTTACAGGTTTAGGATAATTCACTCTTGAGATGAACTTTTCTGCTTTTTTCGAAATTTTTGCCGTTGTCGGGCGACGTTCTACGTTTTTCTTGTCCTAAACGTAGCGCAGATACAATCATCCTTTGCAGATAATTCACGAGCACCCCATGGCTCAGGGTTTCGCACGCTATTTGGGGATAGTCTCGAACGAAAACACAAAATAGGCGTGCTTGGATATGCACACATAACCGCAGCTAGATCGAATAACGACATTGAAAAAACCCAGCTTCCCCAGGGCCGCGGCCGGGGTGTTGGGCCACAGGGTGGAATGATTCAGGACGAAGGTTTAAATCTGCAACATGTGGGTCTCATCATTTGCAAGGGATCGGCCTGCCCGCCCGGGCACATGTTCGAGTCAAACCGCAACGTCCTTAGCAGAGTTACGCCGTTGCCGGGGAAGCGAGGTGACAACATTATTGTCGACTGGGCGGTAACAGCACACTATGGCGAAGATGCTCTTTTTTGGTCGACGAAGGGCTTCGATGATTGGGCGTGGAATGTGTCAGACAAGAATCGGCTCGCACTGACAGAGGTCTTTCTCGATATTTTTCTGCCAATAGGTGCCGGTGCTTCGGTCATGTTAGGTAGTTGGTATACGCCACTCGCGCTTGAAATCGGTAAGGCTCTGGTACCTCCAAAATATGTTTTCAAGCCGCAGTTACGCCTTTATCGTCGGTCCTGCTAAACACGTTGGTTTGCTCACCCAGTTTAAACTTCCGCTCGACCGGGCCCGCGGACACGTGAGTCTAGGTTTCGGGGTTGTTGGGGACTGGAACAGTATTGATTTTGGGTCAGGGACCGGCGGGCCGTCGTTCATGCTAACGGGCTATTGGCGTAGTCCCGACATGCGTACTTGGATCGATATTGAAATTGATGTACGGTAACGGAGAAGATGACTTCGGTGATTCAAAAATCATTGGGGGAATCGCACGGCCACGTGGTGGTGGCTCTCAGTATTTAGCGGTGAGTTCGAACAACGCCTACCTCGATCGATTCGTGGGGTATGTCACTATGAGCCACACCGTAAATCCACGGTTTACGCTCTTGTTCGAATCTATCTATGGTTACCAATAAGGTGGCGATCTGAACCCATCACCAATTGCGATAATCCGAGATTCATCTTTCTATGGCGCAAATGCAGGATTCCGTTATAGGCTCAACGATCCGTTGCATGTCGATGCCCGGTTCGAGTGGTTCGCCGATGAAAACGCTGCCAATGTACTATGGGGTGGGGTCGGCGCAACAGGCGGCGATGTCTACGCTATGACCGCGAGTGTCGGTTGGGAACCGCATCCGAACTTGCTTATCCGTCCTGAGCTGAAATATGACACATACCATGGCGGAGGTCATTTGTTTGCCGCCGGTACGAACGGACTTGCACGGCGTGAT
>DPMX01000034.1:8549-10655 GCA_003540955.1 Gammaproteobacteria bacterium | reverse complement strand
TGTTCTTTAAGTTGTCGAATTTTGAAGACATGCTGAAAGTTTGGCTTGCGAATAATGACTTGCAGACTGGTGTAGTGAACAAACTTAACGAATGGTTCGAGGCTGGTCTACACGATTGGGATATTTCGCGGGATGCGCCCTATTTTGGTTTTGAGATACCGGGTGAATCGGGTAAATATTTTTATGTGTGGTTAGACGCTCCGATTGGATATCTTGCGAGCTTTAAAAATCTATGCGGGAAGGCAGAGATTGATTTCGACGAATATTGTAGGCCGGGCAGTGAAACCGAGATGTATCATTTTATCGGCAAGGACATCATGTATTTTCATACGTTGTTTTGGCCGGCGATGCTAGATGGCGCGCAATTTCGTCTTCCGACAAACGTGTTCGTACATGGATTCCTTACCGTAAACGGGCAGAAAATGTCTAAATCGCGGGGTACACTGGTGACGGCGGAAACTTATCTCGAACACTTAAATCCAGAATATTTGCGCTATTATTTTGCAGCAAAAATAACGCCGGCAATCGAAGACATCGATCTCAATTTTGAGGATTTCCGGCGTCGAGTAAATTCGGATCTGGTTGGCAAGGTTGTCAACATCGCTAGTCGATGTGCTGGATTTTTGACTGGACGCTTTGATGGATTGCTAAGCGATGCATATGATGATTTAGCACTAATTGGAGAATTTAAGGCGGCGGCGCCGGACGTGGCGAATTGTTATGAAGCGAGGGATTTCGCTCGCGCAATGCGGGAAATTATGGCGCTTGCGGATTCTGCCAACCAGTACATCAACCGACGCAAACCGTGGGTGCTCGCAAAAACGGGTGGTGCAGATTGTGATGTTCATCGAGTGTGTTCTACAGGCATTGCGTTATTTCGGATTTTGGCAATCTATCTGAAGCCTGTATTGCCCGAGATGGCGCGAGCGGTAGAGCGGTTTTTTAACTGCGAGCCACTCACATGGGAAGACATTGGACGAGATATCACTGGGAAGAAAATCGATTCGTTTAAATCTCTTATTCACCGTGTCGAAGCAGAGAAGGTTGAAGCTATGATCAACGACAGCAAATCCAGCGAGTCACCACAGACAACTGAAACATATATTACTATCGATGACTTTGCGAAAATCGACTTGCGTATCGCGAAAATCGTAGAGGCAAAATTGGTTGATGGTGCGGATAAACTATTACAGCTTAACGTCGATCTCGGGGGTAAAAAGAGAACCGTGTTCGCTGGTATTAAGGCTGCATATGCACCTGAGCAGTTGGAAGGCAGGCATGTCGTTATCGTCGCCAATCTGAAACCGCGCGAAATGCGTTTTGGAATCTCCGAGGGGATGGTGCTAGCGGCCGGTCCAGGCGGTGAGGAGATCTTTTTGTTAGGTCCGGATGTTGGGGCAGTATCGGGGATGCAAGTTAAATAGGCATGGAAGACGCATTTGCGTTGATGCTTGCTGGGGCCTTGGGGTCGGATCTAGTACTTGTTTATTTGATAGGGATTTGTCCAGTGATAGCTGTTTCCCGGAAATTGGAAACAGCGGCAGGATTGGCAATCTCAAACTTAATCGTTGTGCCATTTGCAGCGGTTTTGAGTTATGCAATTATTGAGCGCCTTCCGAGTAGCGCCTCGAGCTCTAGCCTCAAGTTACCGTTAATTGTGGTTACTATTATCTTTTGTCTCTACGTTCTCGCGAATATCGGGGCGTATGTGTGGCCAAAAGGATATAAATGGCTAGAGCCATTCGTGCCGTTAATGACGGTAAACTGCACGTTGCTTGGTGTAGTGCTGTTGGTGTTACTTGAACCGATCGGCGCCGCGGCAGTTTTCCTGGCTGGATTTGGATTAGCTCTTGGTTACGGCTTGTTGCTTATCGTATTTTCGCAAGTTAGGGAACGTTTGGCGGCGGCACCGGTGCCGCGTGCTTTTCGCGATGCTCCGATCGCCTTGCTTAGCCTCGCGATTATCGGAATGGCAGCATCCGGTTTCGGCAGTCCAGGCTAGTATGATCTGGCTTTATCTTGCTTTGGTGCTAATGGCCATCGCCGGCATTTTTGTGATCCTACGCCAGCACGAACCGGAGTTGGACCCGGAAAATCGGCTCGTCT
>DPMX01000034.1:0-8240 GCA_003540955.1 Gammaproteobacteria bacterium | reverse complement strand
AAAATCGGCTCGTCTCTGAAATCGATTCATTGCTGCCACAGACGCAGTGCCGCCAATGTGGTTACCCAGGTTGCTTGCCCTATGCGGAAGCGATTGTATCGGCTAATGCGCCGATTGATCGGTGTCCTCCAGGCGGCCCGGTTTTGCGACGTGCCTTAGGGGAAATGTTGGGGCGTACTGGGTCCTCTGGCAGGCCTGCTGTGGAACTTTCGGCAACGTCGTTTTTGAAAGTAGCTGCCATCGATGAATCAGCCTGTATCGGATGTGTTAAGTGCCTCCAGGCGTGTCCCGTCGACGCGATTGTTGGTGCTGCAAAACAGATGCACACTGTTATTAGTAAAGAGTGTACCGGTTGTGAGTTGTGTGTTGAACCGTGTCCGGTTGATTGTATTTTTATAGCTGACTTTACTGCCGATGTTGAACGTTGGTCTTGGCAAATGCCAATCGACGGCGAACATAGACTCGGTTTTTCCGAACCATCATGAATATGCGCGAGCTGTCTTCCTTTCGTGGCGGAATCCGCCTCGATTCACACAAGGGCGAAACCCAAAACATTGCATCGAGAACGTTGCCGATCCCAGAAAAACTAATCCTACCCCTACAACAACACGGCGGTGTCGCAGCCGAACCTTGTGTGGAAATAGGTCAACGAGTTTTAAAAAACGAAATTATCGCGGAAGCAAGGAACTATTTTGGAATGCGGTTGCATGCACCAAGTTCAGGGGTAATTTCTGCGATAAATAAGTTTCCTGTAATTCATCCTATCGGATTATCTACAGACTGCATTGAACTTACTACCGATGGTGAGGATATGGCGCGGGGGTTAAATACTGTAAATGACGTCACTTCTCTCGAAACCGAGGCGGTATATCAACGGGTCGCGGAGGCCGGAATCGTTGGACTCGGTGGTGCTGGTTTCCCCGCACATGTGAAGGTGCAGGAGGCCATCGGACAGACAGTTGATATGCTAATAATCAATGCTGTTGAGTGTGAACCATATATTACTTGCGATGATAGATTAATCCAGGAGCACCCAGGTGAGGTGCTCGCCGGTGCGGCGCTAATTGCAAGGGTAATTGATGCTGGAGAATGCATCGTTGCGGTGGAGGAGGACATGCCGGCGGCGATGGCGGCCTTGAAGGGTGTTCCGTCTGCGCGAATCGAGCTTGTGTCAATTCCTGCAATTTATCCGTCAGGTGGAGAAAAACAACTTGTAACGATATTGACGGGCCGCGAAGTGCCCACCGGCTTGTTGCCGATAGATATTGGCGTTGCCGTCCTTAATGTTGCAACGGTTGTTGCAATCTTTCGCGCTGTCTTTTCTGGTAAGCCCTTACTAGACCGTTTGGTTACTGTCGCAGGAGATTTCTGTTCCCCGGGCAATGCTAATACGTTGATCGGCACGCCCATCAAGTATTTACTTGAACACTTTGGCGTTAGTGACACCTCGAACCATCGAGTACTAGCGGGAGGTCCGATGATGGGCACTGAAATACTAAATCTCGCAGCGCCGATCACAAAAACTGTTAATTGCATATTAGTATTACATCGGGAGACAGCGGAAAATCTATCAAACGCTTGTATTCGTTGTGGAGATTGTTTGTCCGTATGTCCAGTAGGCCTGCAGCCACAGCAATTATTTGATGCGGCGCGAACTTCAGATGTTGATTTGGCTCAAGAGCTGCATCTGTTCGATTGCATTGATTGTGGTTGCTGCGCGTACGTATGCCCTAGCCAGATCCCCTTAGTTCACTATTTTCGCTACGCAAAATCATCTATTGAAGCATTGGATCGTGATCGCGCGGTGGCCGACGGCGCGCGTGCGCGGCATGAGCAGCAGTTACAAAGGTTGTCAGCAAAATCTAAAATCGGTGCGCGATCTGGCCTTGAACTCGCGGATGTTAGTGCCCTGGATCCGAGTGAGCTAGAACGCGATATTAAGGCTGCGGTTTCTAGATCCAGTAAGCGACGCCAGAACGAGAATGAGCTCTGAAAGCCTAAACGTTTTTACGCTGCGGAAGACCGAGCAAGATTCGAGCAAACTCGATCTTGTACCCGGTTTAGTAAAGTAGGGATGAAGTGAACGATCTAACCCATCCAGTAAGTTCGCCCCATATACATGACGCTCGCCCCGTGCCTTGGATCATGCGACAAGTCCTTTATGCATTGATTCCTGCAATCACTGTCTACGTGTACCTATTCGGATGCGGAATATTGGTCCAATTAATGATAGCGATTACCACTGCTTTGGTTCTCGAGTCTTTAGCGTTGCTTTTGCGTGGATACACGCTCAAGGCATATCTTAGTGACGGAAGTGTTGTCGTGCTTGCCTGCTTATTAGCGCTGGCGATTCCTCCATACGCGCCATGGTGGGTAATTGTAGTCGGCGTTGCATTTGCAGTTTTAATCGGCAAGCATGCATTCGGAGGTCTAGGATACAATATATTTAATCCTGCCATGGTCGGGTATCTCTTTCTAATGCTGTGCTACCCGGCCGCCTTGAGCAAGTGGCCGGAGATGAGCAAAATCGTGGATTATCCTGGCTTATTGGAAAGCGTTAGGTTGATCGCTGCACATTCAGTGGGAATGCCCGACGGAGTATCCGGCGCTACGGTTCTCAGTCACATAAAGACTCAGATGGTCCTGATGCATACGCATTCGGAAATAGAGTCCACGATAAACTTTGGTACGTTTGCTGGCTATGGGTGGGAATGGGTCAATATAGCTTACCTTTGTGGGGGCGGATGGTTGTTGTGGCGGCGTGTGGTGAAGTGGCGGTTGCCGTTAAGTTTCATGGTTGGCGTGGGCTGTGCTGCACTTTTAGGGCACGTTATCGACGCGGAACTGCATCGTGGGGCCGTGTTTCATCTATTCGCTGGCGGCACCATGTTGGCCGCATTTTTTGTCGTAACAGATCCTGTTTCTTCGTCGACGACCCCGGTCGGAATGTTACTGTTTGGCTTAGGTGCCGGTCTATTGACCTACTGCATTCGAGAGTTCGGTGGTTATCCCGACGGGGTCGCGTTTGCTGTTGTAATAATGAATGCGTTAGCGCCGTTGATCGATCGCTTTACGCAACCTCGTTTCTATGGAAAAACGTCCAATACTAAGCATATCTAACGCACAACTATACGGTAGCATCAGCGTTATCTTGGTAGTCCTAGTGATCGGAGTGTTCAGTGTATCTGTGTTGGAGGAGCATCTGGCTCGTGCCCGTTTGAAGTCGGAACATGCTCGAAATGTGAGCTGGATATACAGTGTTGTAAGTGGTGCGAATATTGCAGGTGTGACTTTAAAGTCAGTGGAAGTGATGGATCCAGTCCGTATGACTAGCGCAGTGGTAACGCCGATCGTTCATGTTTATGAACGTGGGACATGGCGCGCGGCTGCGATAAAGTTTCGAACCCCAGCGGGATATAATGGGGGTATAACGATCGCGCTGGCGATCGAGGAGGGTGGTTCAATAATTGGGTTAAAGGTTTTATCGCATCTGGAGACGGCGGGATTTGCGGACGTGATTACTCAATCAGATCCGAGTTGGATTAAACCATTGGTCAACCTCTCGCTTGAAAGTCATGATGCTAGCCGGTGGAGGCTGCGTATTCACGGGGGTGATGTCGATGGTGTGAGCGGTGCGACGGTGACGGCGAGTGCAGTAGTCGCCGCTGTCTATACGGCGTTAAACGTTCTCAATCAAACGATGGCGACCCCGAAAGAATGAACCTTTGGGGAAGGTGTACGGGCTGTGTTTGTTATGGAATTGCAAACAATCCCGTAATATCGAAGATACTCGGGGTATGTCCGCTGCTTGCTGTCTCGGATACGGTGATAAAGGCTTTGACTCTCAGCGTTCTCTTAGGAGTAGTCATGTTCTTGAGCGCCGGGATTACGTCGGTTTTTCGAAATTATGTTAATCCGCGTTTGAAACCCCTGCACCATGCGGTGGTAGCTGCCTTCTCAACCGCTGTTGTCGTCTCGGGGGCTAGTATCCAACACTTTGAGTTAATTGCCGCGTTAGGTATCTACCCGAGCTTAATAGCGAGCAACTGCATAGTTTTGAGTGTAATGCGAGAAATTGTTGAACGTAACGGTCTTTTGTGCACTGTAACGCAGACTGTTCGTGATGCGGCATATATCGGGGCATGGTTTTTTTTATTCGGTCTACTTCGGGAGTTTGCCGCCTATGGTGGGGTCTTCACTGATCTACCACTTCTGGTTGGGGTGTACTTGAATGAAGTCACAATCAGTGCGGGTCCTATCCCGCTCTTGAATAGTAGCCCCGGTGCGTTGTTGGGTCTCGCTTTGTGCCTAGCCGCTGTGAATGCGGTTACCCGATGGCGGGGTGAGCCAGAGTTGGCCTCTGGCGTTAGTCAATTTGATGGTCATCCTGTAGTGGGCCATCTAGGTCTTAATAAATCTGCGCGGTAAGATATTTTGGATCTAAAGCAACGAAAGTTATTTTTTCGCAGGCTCAAACGGGATAATCCAGCACCCACGACAGAGCTGCAATATGCGTCTGCTTTTGAATTGCTGGTCGCGGTAATTCTTTCTGCCCAGGCAACTGATGTCAGCGTAAATAAAGCAACGCAAAAATTGTACAAAGTGGCAAATACGCCGAGCTCGATAATAGCGTTGGGCGAAAAGGGTCTTAAGGCGTACATTAAGACTATCGGGTTATTCAATACGAAAGCGAGGAATATTATAAGGACCTGCCAAATCTTGATAGACGCGCACGACTCGAGCGTCCCACGCGAGCGGGTCGCGTTAGAAGCGTTACCCGGAGTGGGGAGAAAGACGGCGAACGTTGTGTTGAATACCGCGTTTGGTGAGCCAACTATTGCAGTCGATACGCACATCTTTCGGGTTTCGAATCGGACGAACTTAGCGGCCGGTAAAACACCCCTATCAGTGGAGCAAGCGCTGTTAGACGTTGTTCCTCGGGCATATAGGAAGGACGCCCACCATTGGTTAATTTTACACGGGCGTTACACATGTACGGCGCGCAATCCAAAATGTGCCAAATGCAGTGTCTTTGAGATTTGTGAATGGGACAAGAAAGGCAACTATGCTAGCTTCGCGTGAGGCTAGTTTCGCGTCCAGGGTAGGATTGAGAGTATATGGGAAACAATGATTGCCGAAACGCTACTACAACCGAGGGAACTGATACTTGACGGCGTGATTCCGCGCGACGCTGAGACCCATAATGTTTATGAACATGTCTAGGTCGGTTGGTTTTCGCCTGAACGGGCGCGTACGAACCGGCCTCTGCACACGAGTTCGCGTACCCCAACTTGAGGCAATTACGAGTGGTGGGAGACCGCGAGCGGTTGTTAAAGCGTATAATGGACGGGTCGCAAAGTACCTCCTTGACAGCCACGTGATAATGCACAAAACGATGGAGGGCCACACCTCGAGTTTGTGGCAATTACCGGGGGAACCGTTCCTGCCGCATAAGTTTCTCTATATAGCGTTTTCGACGCGGTCATTATGAGCGAGAATGCCGCGCTAGATTCGCTCCTTAACGGAACATCGACGATGCCCGAAGATCTACCTGGGCTGCTAGCTGGTATTACCCACGAGTTCGCCAGCTCTCTAAACGTTGAAGCCACCCTACAGAATGCGATCGAGCAAATTATTGTGCACCTCAATGCTGAAGCGGCGTCTATATTTTTGGTCGAAGAAGGGGAAACTGCTCTCATTTGTCGAAAATGCGCCGGGCCAGTCGATGTTACTGGGTTACGTCTAGAGCTGGGCCAAGGAATTGTCGGCGAAACTGTAAGCCAGAATACAGCGCAGATTGTGCGTGACGTATCGAAGCATAAAAATTTTTCCAGTGTAGTAGACGAAGCCACTGGATTTGTCACCCGCTCGATTATGTGCGTCCCTTTAACTGTTCGTGGGCAATGTATCGGTGCACTAGAGCTTATAAATAAACGCACTTCAGATAGCCTGTTCGCGGAAAGTGATATGTCTCTCGCGACCGTGGCCGCTGCAGCCGCAGCGCTTTCTATTCACAATGCGCGAATGGCGCAAGCGTTGGTGGAGCAAGAGCGTGTTCGGAGGGAGCTTGAATTAGCTCGACAGATCCAACTCAGTCTGTTGCCTCCAGCTGCGCCTGCTAGTTTTCCAATCCATGGTTTCAATATTCCTGCGCGGGAGGTTTCCGGTGATTTTTTTGACTATCGTGAAGTCATGGATGACCGGATCTATTTTAGCCTAGCAGATGTATCAGGTAAGGGGATGAATGCCGCATTGTTAATGGCAAAAACGACAAGTTTATTGCGGTGCCTTGCGAAAACGATAGTAGATCCGGCTGATCTTCTGGCCAAGGTAAATGCGGAAATATGCGAAACGGCAGCAATGGGAATGTTCGTTACCCTAGTTGCGGGTTTTGTCTCCTCGAGAACTGGCTTGGTCGAGCTCTCTAACGCTGGTCACCAGCCACCGTTGTATTGGAAGCAAGGTTCAAAATATGTAGAAATCCCGGCAACGGCCCCTCCGATAGGTATCATGGATGACATTCGATTTGAGACAACGACGATAGATTTGACTGATGGGAGTTTATACATTTTCACTGATGGGCTGACTGAAAGTGTTGCGCCGGACGGTTGCGAGCTTGGCGTAGCCGGGCTTTGTAAGATAATTGATGCCGTGGCCGGACTTGATCCTAGACAAAGACTAGAGGCAATCGTGACTGAGATCGGTAATCAGAAACGTAAAGTACACGATGACTTAACGTTATTATTAATTGAGAAGAAAACAAATGTCTGCACCGATGATGCTTGAACTTCGGTTCAATTCAGATCCAAAAAAGCTCCGTATGGTTAGAGAGCGGGTTCAAGAGATGGCGGAAGAGGCTGGCTGCTCCAAAAAGCTGATTTCGGATCTCGTAATTGCTATAAATGAAGCGTGTATGAACATTATGCAACACGCCTATAAGGGCCAAAAATCCGGCGAAATTCATTTAGAGATGCAAAAGGAAGAAAGCGACATACATGTGCTGCTAACTGATTTTGCTGAACCTGTTGACCTCGATAAGATCAGACCTCGCGATATCGAGGACATAAAACCTAGCGGACTGGGTACGTATTTTATCCACGAAATTATGGACGATTGCACTTACGGCCATTTGGATAATTTATCGGGAAACTATTTGAAGATGAGGGTAAAGATAAGCTAGAAACCGGGGCGCTCGATGATCATATGCGGAGAAATTACGCGATTCTGATTATTGACCGATATGGATTGTATTGAGGACAGGTGAATAAAAATTTAGCGTCCCTTATTTGGATCAACGTTCTAATAGGACTAAGAGTATGACATATGAAGTGCAGGAAGATAGAGGCTTAGCAGTAGTCCTTTTGAAGGGAGACGTTGACTTGTCGTGTTCTCCCGACGCGCGTAAGACGATACTGGACTGTTTAAATTCATCGAAAAATACATTGGTTAGTTTGTCTGACGTGTCATATATCGACAGCTCGGGGATAGCTAGTCTGGTCGAAGGGTATCAGCTGGCGAAGAAGGAAAATTTGGAATTTGGGCTAGTCGGAGTCAGCGAGCCCGCAATGAACGTGCTGGAGCTGGCGAGACTCGATAAAGTCTTTCCAATATACGGCAGTTTAGAGGAGTTTCTAGAGCAGGATGGTTGATGTAGACGGGACTAGGATGCGCCATTGGATTGAAAATCTCGGGCGGATATCTATAGCGTTTATTTCGGAGTTTGGGTATTACCTCGCATTAGTCTATGAAAGCTTTTTCTGGTTAGTTGTCGGTCCATTCAAGCGCCAACCTGTACGAATGTCCGCGACCGTGTCCCATATGGTTGAAGTTGGAATCGCGGCACTCCCAATCGTCTTCGTACTATCATTCGCTATTGGAGTCATGCTCGCGATCCAAGGGATCCACACGCTTAAGCAGTTTGGTGCAGAAACTCAGGTTGTATTGGGGATTGCCCTTTCTGTGACGCGGGAGTTCGGGGCGCTTATAGCAGGCATCTTGGTAGCTGGGCGCACAGGATCCGCACTTGCAGCCAGAATTGGCATGATGCAGGTCAATCAGGAAATCGATGCTTTAAGAGTTATGGGAATCAACCCAGTGCGCTATCTTGTGTCACCGGTTCTGTTGGCTATGCTCGTTATGATGCCGTTGATAACGTTGTTTTCCGACTTGGCTGCGATGCTTGGTGGCGCTGTGTTTTGTAATGCAGGGCTTGGTATGGATTATCTCGCCTATTGGGATCA
>DPMX01000067.1 GCA_003540955.1 Gammaproteobacteria bacterium | reverse complement strand
GCTATCCCTTCGCTTATTTCATGTACGATGAAGCGTGCTGTGATGGGGGCGCCATCATAATGCAACACCGCGACTAATTTTTTTGGATCAATACCGCATTCGTTGATTAACAAAAGGCGTAGCTGTGCATCGCGGTTTTGTTCAACTACAAATATCTGATCGTGTTCGTGGATGAATTCATTTACGGCGTCGGAAAATGGAAACGCACGTATACGTAGGGCATCAACTTCTAGACCGCGGACTTCAAGTGCATCGATCGCCTCATACATGGCGGGTGCCGTTGATCCGAAGAAAATTACGCCGAATTGCGACGCATGCGTATCAGTGTGCAGAATTGCCTGTGGAACTAAATTTTTCGCAGTTTCGAATTTTCGCAATAGACGTTGCATATTGTCGACGTAGTCTGGCCCTGCTTCACTGTATTTCGCGTAACGATCTTTCGTTGTGCCGCGGGTAAAGTAAGAACCGTGTTGCGGATGGGTACCGGGATAGGTCCGATAGGGTATGCCATCTACATCAACATCCAGGTAACGGCCGAATTCATCACCACGTTCAAGCATTTCATGCGTCATAAGTTTGCCGCGGTCAAAACGCCTACTGTCGTCCCATTCCAGCGGGTCACATAAGCGTTCATTCATACCGATATCAAGATCGAGCATCACAAATACAGGCGTTTGCAACCGATCAGCGAGATCAAAGGCCGTAGCGCTCATCTCGAATGCTTCCTTCGGATCTTCTGGGAATAGTAGGATGTGTTTTGAGTCACCATGGGACGCGTAGGCGCAAAGAGTTATGTCGGACTGCTGCGTTCGTGTTGGCATCCCTGTCGACGGACCGCCGCGCTGCACATCGAAGATGACCGATGGGATTTCTGCGAAGTAGGCGAAGCCGATGAACTCCTGCATCAAAGATACTCCAGGACCAGAGGTGGCAGTAAACGCGCGCGCGCCGTTCCACGCTGCGCCAATAATCATGCCTATTGAAGCCAATTCGTCCTCCGCCTGCAAAATTGCGTATCGAGCGCGTCCGCTGTCGGTATCGTGACGATAGGTCTTGCAGTGGCTCTCGAATGCTTCGGCAAGTGACGAAGACGGGGTAATTGGATACCAAGCGGCGACTGTTGCCCCACCATAAACCGCCCCCAGGGCGGCCGCACTATTACCCTCAAGAAAGACTTTCTCGCCAACCGAGTTACTTTTTTGAATCTGCAACCCGATTGGACAGTCAAAATGAGAAAGTGCGTAATCGCGACCCATCGCAAGCGCTTGCACGTTCGATTGCATTAGTGCTTCTTTGCCCTTGAACTGCTCGCTGATTAGCGCTGTGATAACCTGCGGGTCAAGATCTAGAAGTGCTCCGAGAGCACCGACATAGACGATATTTTTAAATAACTGACGCTGGCGGGCATCCGTATACGCGTCATTGCAGATTTGAGTCAGGGGGATACCGATTGCGCGCACGTCGTCACGGAACTTAGTCGGCAACATGTCCCTTGTCGAGTCATACAAAAGATAACCGCCGGACTCGATTTCGGCGACGTCCTCCTCCCACGTCTGCGGATTCATGGCTACCATCAGATCGACTCCACCGCGTCGGCCTTGCCAACCATGTGCGCTAATACGGACTTCGTACCAGGTAGGCAGGCCCTGAATGTTCGACGGAAAAATATTTCGTGGACTCGCGGAGACCCCCATACGTAGCACTGCTCGTGCAAACAACGCGTTCGCTGAAGCGGATCCTGATCCGTTGACATTCGCAAATTTTATGACAAAGTCGTTGACCGCTACGATGTTCTTCATTGCTGGACGGATTCGGTTTGAGTTTAGATTAAGCGGCTTTAGAACGTTTTTTCGGGGGACGGCATTTCGGGCCGGCATGTTCAACGTCAAATAAGAACTTTTGCATATCCCAAGCGCCGGTGGGACACCGCTCGGCACACAAACCGCAATGCAAGCACATATCTTCGTCTTTTACCATGATACGTAAAGTTCGGAGTTCGTCTGATATGTAGAGATCCTGGTCCAGATTCTCTGATGGCGCATGGAGTCGAGTACGCAGATTTGCTTCATCGTCGTTAGTGATGAAATTAATACAATCAGTTGGGCAGATATCCTCGCAGGCATCGCACTCGATACACAGATTGTGGCTGAATATAGTTTGGACATCACAATTTAAGCAGCGTTCTGCCTCGGCGACAGCGAGGTTTTGATCGTATCCGAGTTCCACTTCGACTTTGATGTTGGCCAGTGCATTGCGGAGATCTTTCAGAGGAACCTTGTAACGTAAGTCATTTGAGATATCGTTGTCGTAACTCCATTCGTGGATCCCCATCTTCTGAGAACTAAATTTTACGCGCGGCGGCGGCCGCACGGATATATCTTCGCCATGGCAGTATTTATCAATTGAGATAGCGGCATCATGCCCGTGTGCCACCGCCCAGATAATATTTTCCGGACCGAAAGCGGCGTCCCCACCAAAGAAGACATTTGGTAGCGTCGCTCGGTACGTACTCTTATCAACGATAGGCATCCCCCACTCGTCGAACTCGATCCCGATGTCTCGTTCGATCCATGGGAAGGCATTTTCTTGACCAACTGCGACAAGGACGTCGTCAGCTTCGATGTATTCGTCCGGCTCACCAGTCGAGATCAACGTACGCCGACCGTTATCGTCGTATTTTGCCTCTACCTTATCAAAGATCACTCCTTTGAGCTTACCCTTGCTGTGTTTGAATTCCTTAGGCACAAGGAAATTTAGGATCGGGATGTCTTCGTGCATGGCATCCTCTTTTTCCCACGCAGATGCTTTCATCTCGTCGAAGCCAGACCGGACGACAACCTTTACATCTTTGCCGCCCAGGCGTTTCGAGGAACGACAACAATCCATCGCAGTATTCCCGCCGCCTAGAACGATCACCCGTTTGCCGATTTTGTTTATATGTCCAAACGAAACTGACGACAACCAATCAATACCAATGTGGATATTTTGGGAGGCTTCCTTGCGACCGGGAATATTAAGGTCGCGCCCGCGGGGCGCCCCTGTACCAACGAAGACAGCGTCGTAATCTTCGGTAAGTAGCTTTTTTAGCGATTTGACCCAGCTATTGTCTCGGAATTCTACCCCGAGCTCCAAGATGTAGCCCACCTCTTCGTCAATGACTCGCTCGGGTAACCGAAACTTCGGGATTTGGCTCCGGATCATTCCGCCTGCTCGATCTTCTCCATCGTATATGACGACTTCATACCCCAATGGCAATAAGTCGCGTGCAACGGTAAGCGACGCGGGGCCTGCGCCAACGCAGGCGATTCGTTTACCGTTCTTTTTATTTGCTGGAGTAGGAAGTCGCTTACGTATATCGCCTTTAAAATCGGCGGCAACACGTTTTAAGCGACAGATCGCAACTGGCTCATCCTCTACGCGGCCGCGCCTGCACGCTGGTTCACAAGGGCGGTCACACGTCCGTCCGAGTATCCCGGGAAAGACGTTTGAATACCAGTTAATCATGTAGGCGTCGCTATGGCGGCCGGCCGCGACTAAACGGATATATTCAGGGATTGGAGTATGGGCCGGACATGCCCATTGGCAGTCTACAACTTTATGAAAATAATCCGGGTTACTGATGTCAGTGCGATCCAAGTCGCACTCCTTTACACGGGGTTGCCATCTCCCTCTCCTGGTTTTCTAACGCAGGTAATTTAATTACCGGCATGTTACGACGCCATGCAGATTCTGCCAAGTAGTGTCACGCCCGAAATACGACGATTTTTTGCCAAAACGGGTGGTAGTAATCATCAGGCTGGCAACAAAACACGGTGGCATGGATTAAAGAGTCCGCGCCGGTGATACCTTGGCTGGCAGAAGATCTGTACTATCGCAGGATGGTCCCAAACCCGGTTATGATAGTGTCCCCATGAAGATCTTACATTTGCACCCTCGAACTCTTTGTGCTCTATCGGGGAAATGACGCACGGGGATATTGTGCCGCGGGGCGGTCCAAGGCCCTTACGAACTTGTCCCGAGAGTGATTCTGAACCGGTGGCTGGTCACGGTACCGTTAGGGGCGGCAGAAGAAAATTGAATCAGGTTTAACAAAGGTCCGATAAGGAGACTATCCTCATGAAGGCAGTGGTCGTAGACGAACTGGATAAATTTGGCGTCACTGACGTGGAGCTCGATCCACCGAAAGTTGGTGAAGTTTTGGTTAAAATGAAGGCGACCGGAGTGTGCCATTCGGACCTATCTGTCGCGAATGGCACAATACCAAGTCCGCTCCCGGTAGTTTTGGGACACGAAGGCGCAGGTATCGTCGAACAAGTGGGCGAAGGTGTGACTAACGTCGCACCAGGCGATCATGTCGCGATATCGTTTATCCCGAGCTGCGGAGAGTGTTTTCATTGCCTGCGACGAGAATCCTATCTTTGTAACGTCGCGAAGCAGGATGGCAACCTTTTCGATGGCACCACACGAGTTCATCAAGATGGGAAAGATATCTTTGTTATGTCATTCGTCGGGTTAATGGCCGAATATGCTGTGGTCCCCGCGGCTTGTGTTATCGCAATCGACAAAGCATTTGATTTCAAAGCAGCGGCGTTGGTCGGTTGTGGGGTCAGTACTGGGGTTGGGGCTGTGATCAAAACGGCGGAGGTGCCTCCGGGAGCGACGGTCGCCGTTTTTGGCTGCGGTGGCGTTGGTCTCAATGTCGTCCAAGGTGCCCGTTTGGCAGGAGCGGCTAAGATCATCGCTTGCGACCTCTCCTTCGACAAAATGCAAATGGCACGCCAGTTTGGTGCCACTGACACTGTCGACCCAAATAATGATGCAGTAAAGCAAATCTTTGAGATGACTGGCGGTATGGGAGTTGACTACGCTTTTGAGGTTGTCGGTAGTGGAAAGTTGGTTGAGCAATGTCTTAAGGCTACTCGGAAGGGCGGAAACATCGTGGTTGTCGGTGTAGGCCGGTTAGACGACAAATATTCGGTTCGGCAACCGATTATGGTTTTCACCGCAAAGACATTGATGGGATCGATGTACGGAGGGGTTAATTTTAAAACTGATTTT
>DPMX01000181.1 GCA_003540955.1 Gammaproteobacteria bacterium | reverse complement strand
GGATGAAGAGGCCTACACGGGCACGGGTTTCCCGCGTGTGTTTTACCTTCGCTATCATGGATACTGTCGTTATTTTCCCCTTTGGGCTTTGGCGTCTTATTCCCGTTTGCGACGTGGCCTGCCCACTCGCCAATTCGAAATCATGAACCAAGGTCCGATTGATCTTGGTCCGTTGCCCTTTTTGGCTACCGCATAATGGCGTGATCTTTTTTTATCGGCGTTGGGAATTTGGCTCGGCGCAGCAGTCCTAGACTTTTTCGTCGCAGTTACCCGCATATTTGGCCGAATCTTTGGAAGGTTACTCCAATTTCAGCACGTTGTTCCGCGCGAATTAGATCATTTCGCTCCGAGCACTGATATTGTATGTTCTATGTGCGCGTTATCGATGCGCTAATTCGTCGAATTGACCGCGGGAGACCGTAAATGGCCGAGTATCAGGCGCCTATTGCTGATATGAAATTCGTGATTGCGAACCTCATTGGATCTGCGTGCCTCGACGGAATCGACGATTCTGCAGATGGGACGCAAGAACTCATTGACGCCGTTTTAACAGAGGCAGGAAAACTAGCAACTGAGGTGCTCTCACCTTTAAATCGAAGCGGTGATGTTGAAGGTTGCCGCCTTGAAGGGGACGTCGTCCACACCCCGGTTGGATGGAGGACGGCGTATGCGACATTTGTCGAAGCGGGTTGGGCAAGCCTCTCCGCAGAGCCTGAGTTTGGTGGCCAAGGTTTATCGAAATTGGTTGCTGCGGCAGTGAGTGAAATGTGGAACTCTGCGAATCTTGCGTTCGCTCTATGCCCAATGTTGACCCAAGGCGCAACGGATGCGATTAGACTTCATGCGGATAAAGACCTCAAGGATCTCTATCTCCCGAAGATGGTTGCAGGCCAATGGTCGGGCACTATGAACTTGACCGAGCCACAGGCCGGTTCCGATCTAAGTGGGGTACGTGCAAAAGCAGTACCCGAAGGTCGACATTACCGTATCACTGGTCAAAAGGTGTACATCACCTACGGCGAACACGATCTGACTGAGAACATTATTCATCTGGTCCTGGCCAAAACCCCAGAGGCGCCTGCCGGTACTCGAGGTATATCACTATTTATTGTACCTAAATACTTAGTGAACGAGGACGGTAGTCTCGGCGAGCGCAATGATCTCCGATGTATTTCAATTGAGGACAAACTTGGTATTCATGCGAGTCCAACTGCAGTCATATCATATGGCGATGATGGCGGCGCGATCGGTTACTTAATCGGAGAAGAAAATCTTGGGTTGAGTTATATGTTCACTATGATGAATGTCGCACGCCATGCGGTTGGGCTCGAAGGCTTGGCACTGACTGAGCGCGCCTACCAACTTGCTTTGAATTTCGCACGTGAGAGGGTGCAGGGTGAACCACTTGGTATGAGGGGTCGGAAGGGCGCAACGATTATCGAGCACGCTGACGTGCGCCGAATGTTGTTGCTGATGAAATCGCAAGCGGAGGCAATGCGAGCTCTTGCTTACGTATGTGCTGACATTTTTGATATCGCTGAAAAAAGCTCGGACCCCGAAATTGCTCGTACCGCCTCGAGGCGCGGTGACTTTCTTACACCTATAGTGAAAGGGTGGTGCACCGAAACAGGGATCGAGATGGCATCGCTCGGTATTCAGGTGCATGGAGGGATGGGGTTCATCGAAGAAACTGGCGCAGCACAGTATCTTCGTGATGCGCGAATCACAACCATCTACGAAGGTACAACTGGAATCCAGGCCGCCGACTTGGTTAGCCGAAAGACGTTGCGTGACGGCGGCGTCGCGGCCTTGGATTTGCTCGAAGAGATTGAAGCTGTAGCCGCCTCTCTGTCAGTCGAAGATCCTCGTCTAGAAGAAATCGGCGTAAATCTTGCTCAAGCGGTAGTGGATGTTCGCGTTGTGCTCGAGTGGATGCTTCAGGTGCAAACGGAGGATGTACGCTTGCCAGCGGCAGCGTCGGTGCATTACTTGCACCTTTGGGGGATAACGTGTGGAGGTTGGTTAATGGCGAAGGCCGCGCAACTATGCAATGACAAACTGATAGTGGGCGAAGGCGATTCAGTCTTCTGTGAGACAAAGATTGCGACTGCACATTTTTATTCAAATCAAGTCATGCCTCAAACAAGTACATTGGCGCGAATAATCGTGCGAGGCTCTGGGTCAGTCCTTGATCTCGACAAGGCGAATTTCTAAAGCGACCTGAAATCTACTATGATTGTCGCTCGAACGTTTCTTAACCATCTGTTATCGTCCGGCGATAATACCTAAACCGGTTCTCCCATGTCTTGGTCTTGGCTCCGAAAAATTGACTCTGCTTTCGCTTCTTGGCAACTGAAGCGTTGCCATAACCTCAACGATTTGCGTCGCGCTGCGCGGTTAAGGATGCCTAGTCCGATGTTCCATTACATGGATGGTGCTTCGGAAGATGAGGTTACGCTTACGCGCAGTTGCGGTAGTTTTGACGACTATGAATTATTGCCACGATATCTAACAGATGTGAGCGAGATCGATCCGTCGACCACTATTCTGGGTGAGCCCATCGACTTTCCGGTTCTTTGCTCACCGACTGGAATGTCGCGGTTGTTTCATCACGACGGTGAATTGGCTGTGTCGAAAGCGGCGGCTCGGGCAAACACCGTTTATAACTTGTCTACCATGGGTACTTACTCTATCGAGGATGTGGCCGCAGAATGTGACGGGCTGAAATGGTTCCAGATATACGTATTCAAAGATCGTGGGTTGGTGACGGAGTTCATTGAACGTTGTAAAGCTGCCAAATACCATGCTATGTGCCTAACGATCGATATAACAGCATTTGGTAACCGCGAGCGTGATCTACGAACCGGCATGACGATTCCGCCGAAGTTTTCCTTAGCAGGATGGCTTGACTTTGCGCTCCATCCGCTATGGTCGTTAAATTATGTAGCGAACCCTCCATTTAGCCTATCCAACGTAGAACATCGGGTGTCCGGTGGTAGCGATGACGCGGTTACGACATTGGTACAATACATCTCGGGGCAGTTCGATCGCAGTGTGACCTGGGATGATGCTGCTAAAATGGTCCAGGAGTGGGGTGGCCCTTTTGTTATAAAGGGTGTGATGACCGTCCATGATGCGTTGAAGGCAGTGGAGATTGGTGCATCGGCGATCATGGTATCGACTCACGGTGGACGTCAATTAGACCACACGCCCGCGCCGATTGACGTTCTTCCCGATATTGCTGCAGCGGTAGGTAACAAAATCGAGGTGATTCTTGATGGAGGTATTCGCCGCGGGACGGACGTCCTGAAAGCGTTAGCGCTTGGTGCGAACGCCGTGTCAATAGGACGAGGGTACTTATTTGGCCTTGGCGCAGCCGGTGAGGCGGGCGTGGATCGAGCGCTTGGTTTGCTTAAAGAGGAAATTATACGGGACATGGCAATTTTAGGTTGCCGCACTATTGATGAAATCAACGCTGATTATGTCCGTCGCAGACCGTGAATTTGTTGCTGAGATTGCGACGTTACGGCGAATATTAGCCGACGCGCAGGTCATCGCCGTTGTCGGCTTGTCGAGTAATTGGTACCGCCCGAGTAACTTCGCAGCAAAATATCTGCAGGACCATGGTTACCGGATCATTCCGGTTAATCCAAGCTACGATGCAGTTTTAAATGAAAAATGCTACCCATCTCTCGACGATATTCCGGAGGCGGTCGATGTAGTAGATTGTTTTAGAAGCTCTAAGGAGATTCCTGGTTTGACCAGGCAAGCCATCGCTATCGGTGCCAAAGTATTGTGGACCCAGCTCGGCATTGTGCACAATGCCGCCGCTCGCCTTGCGCGAGAGTCCGGACTTGACGTGGTTATGGATCGCTGCATGAAGATAGAGCATGCGCGCTTATTCGGCGGACTTAATTTTGTTGGTGTAAATACCAAAGTCATCTCTGCCAAGCGACCGAAGATAGTCTTCAATTAGCCCAACTTGATTGTCGTAGATTGAAAAGATGGCAGATAGGGAGTTTGGATTTGAAACTTTAGCTCTGCATGCCGGACAAATTCCGGACGCCGCTACGGGTTCGCGTGCAACGCCAATCTATCAGACGACTTCTTATGTTTTCGACGATGCTGACCACGCAGCTAGTTTATTCAATCTCCAGACCTTCGGAAATATTTATTCGCGTCTTAGTAACCCTACTATCGCGGTGTTAGAAGAACGGGTTGCGGCGCTTGAGTCTGGTCGGGCTGGCGTCGCGGTTGGATCTGGCATGTCGGCACAGATGGTGACACTTTTGACACTTCTTGAAACGGGTGATCATCTCGTATCGGCAAAGACTCTTTATGGTGGGACCTATTCTCAGTTTGACGTCACCTTTCGCCGTATGGGAATCGAAACCACATTTGTCGATCCAGATGATATTGACGCGTTCGCCGCAGCAATTAATACGAAAACTAAAGCGATTTATGCTGAGACGCTGGGAAATCCACTAATAAATGTGCTCGATATAGAGGCGGTGGCTAATGTAGCTGCGGACGCTGGTTTACCACTGGTCGTCGACAATACATTCCCCACTCCATATTTGTGTAGACCAATAGAATTCGGTGCCGATATTGTCGTTCACTCCGCGACGAAATTTATGGGTGGGCACGGGACAACCATGGGTGGTGTGCTGGTCGAGTCGGGAAAATTTCCTTGGGATAACGGGAATTTTCCTATGATG
>DPMX01000013.1:1477-4824 GCA_003540955.1 Gammaproteobacteria bacterium | reverse complement strand
CCCGCACACGGGTTTGGCTGGACTCGATCATTCGATCGATCATACTGGTCCGTTAGCGAAGAATGTCCGTGACTGCGCGCTCGCGCTGCAAGCCATAGCTGGACCTGATGGGCTTGATCCACGGCAATCCGACGTAAGGGTGGAAGACTATACTGCTCGCCTAGAGGAAGGTGTCAAGGGATTACGGGTTGGTGTATTAACAGAGGGCTTCGGTCATACAGAATCAATGCCTGAAGTTGATGACGCTAACTGGAAGGCTGCTAAGGTTCTCGAGAGCGCGGGTGCGGAGCTGAGTGAGGTGTCGGTACCTATGCATTTGGATGGTAACGCCATTTTGTGGCCGTTAATGCTGCAAGGCGGGACTGAAACCAATAAACAAGATGGCAGCGGACATGGGTGGCGGGGGCATTACCCTTTGGACCATGTGAATTTTATGCACCGAACCTTGAAAGCTCGTGCGAACGATATCCCGCTGGGTTTAAAACTAGTTTTATTACTTGGTGAATACACCTATGAACGTTATGGCATGCACTACTACGCAAAGGCACAGAATCTCGCGCGAGGGCTCCGTGCCGCATATGACCAGGTGCTCAACGACGTCGACCTTTTGCTTATGCCAACGCTGCCGTTTACGGCGCCACCTATGCCGACAGAACCGTTGTCGACCTATGGGTTCCTTAAGGTTTTCGCCAACATGATCCATAACACCGGTTCGTTTAACCCGAGTGGTCACCCCGCAATATCTGTGCCCTGTGGTATGCACGATGGTTTGCCAATAGGTATGCAGCTTGTTGGCCGTCATTTTGACGATGCGATCGTACTTCGAGCGGCGTATGCGTACGAGCAAAGCCGATAAATTCGGCTGTAGTTTGGGCCTAAGTGAGCGACTAAAGGGTCTGTATTCTCGTGGGAGGACTTGAAGAGAAAATGGTTAATAGAAACACTGGGACTCGTGAAGATATTGAGATTAATGCGGACGGTGAGATGATCCGCGGCTGGCTTTTCAAGCCAAAGGAAAAACCAGGGAAGACTCCGTGCATCGTGATGGGTAATGGTTTCTCGGCGGTCAAAGAGATGGGCATGGCGGATTTTGCTGAGCGCTTTACTGACGCAGGGATGGCAGCGATAGCATTCGATTTCCGCAACCTTGGGGAGAGCGACGGCAGCCCGCGCCAAGAACTCGATCCAGCCAAGCAGATTGAAGACCTACGTCATGCGATCACCTTTGCGACGATGTTGCCATCGGTTGACCGAGACCGGATTGGTCTGTGGGGTACTAGCTATTCCGGGGGCCATAGCCTAGTGATTGGGGGAAGCGATCGTCGTTTGCGCTGCATCGTCGCACAGATGCCTACGATCAGCGGACATTGGAGCGGTTTGCGGCGATTACCTATGGATATGATCCCGGCTGTCACGGCGGCACTAGCTGAAGACCGCATAGAGAGAATGAAGGGTAATGCTCCAACAATGAGACCGATTATCGGCGAACCGGATCAGCATCCTATCTATGCGGCCGGAGAAGTGCGTGAATTTTTTGATAAATATGCAGTTCATATTCCGACTTGGGGTAACGAAGTGACTTTGAGATCGCTTGAGTATGCTAGAGCTTATGAACCGGGCGCCTATATTGAATTCATCAGTCCCACCCCGTTGTTGATGATTGTCGGACTACGAGACACCTTAACTTGCTATGATTTGCAGCTGGAAGCCTATAATCGTGCTTTCGAACCAAAAAAATTGACCCTGTTGAACGGCGGGCATTTCTCATGTTACGAGGATGAGTTTGAAAAGGCGGCTGGCGCTGCGGTCGATTGGTTTAAGCAGCATCTTTTTGCATGAAGTTGGGATTCTGTATTACGTTGGAAAGATGTTTCGCAGAGGTAACTAGAAAATGAGCCAAGAACTACTGGAAAATCCGGTGACGGGCGAGAAGATGCTCATTCTGGAGTCGACCGTCGATACTTTTAAGATCGAATATGCGTTGCGGGCTCACGGTGCGATCCCATTGGAACATTATCATCCGAATGTGGAGCAGATGATTTCGGTAAGCGCTGGCGAAATGCATGTTACGGTCAACGGAGAGCACAAAGTCATAAGGGCGGGTGAGTCGTATACCGCACCACCTAGTGCTTTGCATTTCCAGTGGAATCCGTGCGATGAGGAAGCGATTGCGACCGAAACGTACACACCTGCTGGGCGCAACCACGATTTTTTCCGCACCTTGTTCGGATTAGCCCGTGATGGACATACCGATGATCATGGAATGCCCTCTCTATTGGTGCGCTCCGCTATTTTCACCGAATTTAAAGACACGATCAGACCGGCTGAATTTGGTGTGCGTGTCGTTATCGCCGCGCTATCGCCATTAAGTACCATGCTAGGCTATCGACGTTTAATCAAATCCTATGCGAGACAACACGTTATCTGAGATTCCAGAATTGGTTAATTTTTGAATGGATCCTTCGCTAATGGATACGTTGACTTATCGACCAATGATTTTAGCCGATCTCGATACTGTTCCTGTCGGTTGCCATGGAGCACGCGACGCGATAGTGAAACGGATAGGGGATCTCGGCGCAGCGGCCATCTTGGCATTTGACGGGGAAAAGCACGTTGCGCAACTACAATTTCGACGTTACCAGCGGACTTTACGCTCTCCCGATGGTCTCTGGGATCCCTTATATTGGGGTGATTTTGGGCTACACGCGCCATCGCTACCATATGACACGCTCTCAGTTTTTTGTTATCACGTTGGACAACTTGAAGATAGCGAAGCGCGAGATGCGAGCTATCAAGGGAGAGGGATTGGTCTAGCGCTATTAGATTATTTTCTGCAGTGGGCAAGCGATGGGGGGTATTCTGCTGCTATCGCAAAATGTACGCCGTCTGCTCGATCCATTATGTCTTTTATGGGTGGACAGCCAAGTGAAGCCTATGTCGAGCGGGGTTTCGCGCTTACCGAAAGCTGGGTCGATTCGCAACTTCGTGATGTGATACAAGAAAAGAAACTCGTGCCTGAAGGCGTTGATCTGGATGATGCGGCAAGGGTTGGGTGTTGTGTCAAATTATTTGACTAGAATACAGATTAGGTATGGGGAAAGCATCATTTTTAATGGGAAATCGCAGGATACAATCGGGGAATATGGGCTATAGTAGCCCAGATATTGGATAGTCTTAATACACACTTTGTCTCGGTGATCTAATGCTTAGATTTGGCCTATAATCAGAAAAACTTAATGGCGGTTGATCTTCCTTTTGGCCTAGGTGATACTCGGACCTATGTCAATCTTTCTGTAGCTAACAAAAATAATGAAGAAAGTAGGTATGGCGGGGGACAGTAGTCGGGC
>DPMX01000013.1:0-1177 GCA_003540955.1 Gammaproteobacteria bacterium | reverse complement strand
CGGACAGTAGTCGGGCAACATAGTCGACAGGTGAACCATTTTGAAGATTAAACGGAATCCACGGCGCAAATATAGCATCCTATCTCTCCCAGTATTATCTTGCTGGAATAGTAACGTCCGGAGTGCCGCAGGGTGCATTACGCTGGCGGCGCTATGTACGATTCTTGGTGCCTGTTCTCCGATGTCTAACACGAAAGAGCTTCAAGACGCTCTAGGTCGAGCACAACAATCGACTTCGGCATCGAAAGTAGATTTCTCGCCTGAGCAAGAGCTCACCGATGACGATAAGACGAAGGGTGCTCAACCACAGGCCGATGACGAGATTAATCTTGGTACTGCTAATTTCTCAGGCGACAAATCTGACGATAAAAAATCCAAAAGCATAGATGCTGATAAGGATATCGTGCTCAATTTCCAAGGGGTCGACATCCAGGAGGTGGTAAAAGCGATACTTGGCGAGATGCTCGGTGAGAATTATGTTATTGAGCAAGGTGTAACCGGAACGGTGACGACTGAAACTAGCGGAGGGTTGTACAAAGACGATTTGCTTACGGTTCTGGAATTACTCCTTCGTCAAAGTCAGGCGGCGTTAATTAAAGAGGACAACCTCTATCGGATTTCTCCAATTGCGACGTCTGTCAAGGGTGGCGTGAGTCCAAAGGGACAGAATCGTCAGGACTCTTCTTACGGGATGCAGATTATCACGCTTCGAAATATCGCAGTAGCAGAGATGCAGAAAATCATTGCCCCCGTTTTAAGTGAGGGCGCCTTGCTCCACGCGAACGAGCGGCGGAACATGTTGGTTCTAGCTGGCACTGCGAGTGAGTTACAACACTACATGGATACGGTGTCGGTTTTTGATGTTGATTGGATGAAGGGTATGTCGACCGGACTATTCCGGTTAAATCACGTGGCTCCATCCGACCTGGTTAAAGAGCTTGAACTAGCGCTAGGCGGTCAATCTGGCAAGGTATTAGAAGGTCTTGTGCGGCTCGTTAATCTAGAGAGATTGGGGGCTTTGCTTGCGGTTTCGCCTTCGCGTAGCGCGATAGCAGAAATTAAAACTTGGGTCGAGCGACTCGACGTGCCGAGCGACTCGGCAGAGCCCCGACTATATGTGTTTCGTTTGCAAAATGCTAAGGCAGTTGATGTAGCGGCCGTCCTTAATGATGTGTTC
>DPMX01000007.1:9403-16613 GCA_003540955.1 Gammaproteobacteria bacterium | reverse complement strand
AGCACTCGAAACGCCGGCAGGCCGAGAGATATACGCAAATCTCCAACGATTGTTAGCATATGCACGAAAAAGCGGGATGAAGGTAATCTACACCGTGCATGCGCATCGTACTGACGGTTGTGATCGCGGAATGTTCGCCGAGATCTGGCCCTCGATAGGCGCAGGAGCTTGCTTAGTAAGTGGCCAACGCGGAACTAACGTTGTGGAAGAGCTTAAACCAGTCGACAATGAAACAATCGTAACAAAACATCGCTACAGCGCGTTTTTCGGCACGGACCTCGACATGATTTTACGCGGTGCGGACATCGATACCGTGGCCATCACCGGGGTGACGACTGAAAATTGTTGTCATGCGACCGCACGCGATGCAATGTTCAACGGCTACCGTGTCGCCTTCATTGCTGATGCGACAGCGACCTTCGATTACCCGGACGCTGGATTTGGCGCCATACCTGCCGCAGAGGTCCATCGCGTAACACTTGGAATCCTGGCTATATCGACCGCACATGTGATGAGCGCCAGAGACTTTATCAAGCTTGACAGTACGATGCACAAAGGATCACTCTCGGTGGCATAGAGCAATGTCTTATCGTTGGCCAACAGTTATGCGAAAATTTATTTTGTCGGATCAAAAGATCGTAAGATTTTCTAGAGATGAATATGACAAGAACTGATTCAAGGACTGACGAACTAAGAATAGTTATCATAGGCGCCGGCATGGCAGGGATCCTAACCGCAATAAAGTTACGCCAGTCGGGCTACGAAAACTTCGTAATATACGAAAAATCCGATCGTATAGGCGGAACCTGGCGCGACAATACCTACCCTGGTATTGCATGCGATGTTCCCGCTCATATGTATACGTATTCGTTTGAACCAAATCCCGAATGGAGTAGCACCTATGCGCCAGGACCTGAAATTCATGCCTACCTCGAACGCACTGCAAAAAAATACGATGTACTAAAATATATCCGTTTTAACGAAGAGATCCCTCATTGCGAATTCGCCGACAGTCGGTGGAAAATCCGCACTGCAAGCGATCACGAAGATATTGCAGATTTTGTAATCGCAGCGACTGGCGTGCTGCACCATCCGTACGTTGCAGACATCCGAGGAATTGATTCATTTGCGGGGTCCTGCTTCCATAGTTCTCAATGGGACCACAACCTTGAATTGGCGGGTAAACGGATCGGGGTCATTGGCACCGGGTCGACAGCAGTCCAGATAACTGCAGCAATCGCTGATCAGGTCGGTCGGTATGACTTATTCCAGAGGACCGCGCAATGGATCATGCCAATTGAAGATATTAAATACACCGATGAAGATCGGGATGGATTTCGCACTGATAGAACCAAACTCGAAGCGGTGCGCCAGCAGATTAATGATGAATTTGAGATCTTCTCAAATGCAGTTATTGACGCTGACTCACCCGCAATGAAAGATATCGAGGACGCTTGCCTCGCGAACCTTGAAGATAACGTGCACGATCCTGTGCTGCTGGAAAAACTACGCCCGAATTATCGTGCAGGCTGTAAGCGATTAATCTTCTCTGAGGATTTTTACACCGCAATTCAACATCCAAATGCACATGTCCTAACCGAAGAAATTGAACAAATAGAGCCAGAAGGGGTGCGTTTAAGGAGCGGTGAACTACGTGACCTCGATATCCTTGTAATGGCTACTGGATTTCGTGTCGACAGCTTCATCCGTCCGACTACCGTACTCGGACGGAACGGCGTTAATTTAGACGATATTTGGGCGGAAAGCCCGGTTGCCTATATGTCAATATCAATCCCGGAAATACCCAACTTTTTTATGCTTAACGGACCAAATGGCCCGGTCGGTAATTTCTCCTTGATCCAAATCGCCGAGCATCAGATTAATTACATCTTCCAGCTAATAGACAAAATCCGGATCGGAGAGTTTCAAGAGATAAGTGCACGCTCGGATGCTACAACAGAATACGAGCGCCTACGAAGTGAGGCCGCAAAGAAATCAATATGGGCCACCGGGTGCAAAAGCTGGTATCTGGACAAGAACGGTGTGCCCGCAAGTTGGCCGTGGTCCCGCGCCCGATTCTTCGACGAGATGGCAGCCCCAAAACTTGAGTCATTCGATCTCACTGGATAAAAATTTAACGGAAACCAGAATTAATCCAGCTCTGTCACCACGCTAGCTTGAAAGCTATGCCAGCGTTTCCATTCCCCAAAAAAGTATTTATGACGGAAATTATTCGCCTTCAACAAAAAGCATATTCCCAACGGAATTATCTGTCCTAAATGGAATGATTGCTTGATACTCGGATGATGCATACCACGCTTTTGCTTTGGCCATATCCGGGAATTCCAGTAATACTTTCAACGGATGTTGTCCGATATTGCCTTCAATTACTTCGGCATCTGGGGAGCGCACAAGGTATCTACCGCCGTGATTCGTGACCGTTGCGTCTACTGCTTCGATATAAGGCATCATTTTTTCTCTATCTGTTACGCTCACTTCGACTAACACGTATGCGGCCATGGGCTATCTCCTGAAAAAAATTTAGATCGCGAGCTATTTTAGTTATCGACACCGGAGTCCGATATTCGCGATGCGGATAGAATAACCCCCGCCGCGTTTAATTCAAGCAAATTAATTTTTATAGCATTTTATCCAACCGTTGATTGCGATTACCGAAACGCAGGAATTACATGATCGACGAATAGCTCCAAATGTGGTTGAGCCCAACTAGCCGGCAGACCCGGTGGCAACGTCCAGGAGTAATAATGAGTCAAGCCCATCTCATTAACATAATCCCGGATGATATCAATGCATTCGTCAATCTCGACAACTTGCAGCATCCCTGTTTCTCTTAGATCCGCATGGCTATTGAGTTTTGGAAACATCGTCTCGCCGGCCTTTTCCGTCCACTCACGATATGCATTGACCTGATGAATCACATGATCTGCGGCCTCCGTCCAAGTCTTGTCAGGATCGCGTGAAGGAATCAACCAAAACAAACCGCCCGCGGTTCGCGTCTCCTCGATAGGTTTACCATACCGCTGCCACTCAGACCTGAATAGCTCGTAGCTTGCTTGTGTACTATTCGGCGCAATGCCCGCGTAACCGTCTGCGAGCCGAGCTGCGCGTCTGATGCCAGGGCTCGTGAAACCACCGGCCCAAAGCGGAGGTCGCGGCTTCTGAATCGGCTCTGGCGTCACTCGAGCATCTTCAATATTGTAAAAACGGCCCCTGAAGGTTAGCGTCTCCCCTTCCCACAAACGGCGGATGATCTCGAGGCTTTCGCTGGTTCGACCACCGCGTTCGCTAACCGGAATATCAAACGCGGCAAATTCCTCAACCCGGTAACCAATGCCTGCTCCAAGTTCAAAACGACCACCCGAAATAACATCGACAGTGGCACCATCTTCAGCGATCCGAACTGGGTGATGTAGCGGCAGAAGAACAAGCGAAGTTCCAATTCGGATTTTTCTTGTCCGAGCTGCAATGGCTCCTGCGATAGGAAACATCGAAGGTGAATAGCCGTCATCGGAGAAGTGATGTTCTGAAAGCCACACATACTCGAAACCACGAGTTTCAGCCCAAGCGATCTGCTCCAAAATTTCCGCATAGAGCAGATCGTACGGGCGCCGCCATTGTAAAGGATTGCGAAAGTCATACCAAAGACCAAACTTCACACCAAGGCTGCAATCTATAGGCACGTTAACTCGCCCCCCAAATGATCACTTCATAGTGTTGGAATAGTTACAAACAGCATTAAATAGGCCTAGCATTGATTAGAACTGCCGCCAGGAGGCATGGTTCCTCGCTCCGAACGCTCCAGGAGTGATTCGTTCCGCGCTGGATCATTACGTCTCCCGGCCTCAAGCAAACTTCACCTTCTTCAAGAATAGCCCAAATCTCACCTTTTATGACGACTAAATAGTCAACCGTCGAGGTCTTATGCATCATCGGATCGTCGCTGTTCAAATCCGAAGCATGGCCAGCGCCGATTGAATCAAAGGCCTCACTTGCGTCAGCGTCCCCTTTCCAAGTCGAGTCAGGGGGAAATTCGACAATTCGAAAAATCGTGCCGTTTAACGGAGGCTCTAATACAACGGGGCGATCAGTTGCATCCTGGCTACCTTCATTACTCGCGGGCGCACCATCAGTTTCCCACAGATCAGTCAATGCCAAACCCGGCATCGAATCCATCTCTTTCACCGCGCCCGCATCGCCATCTGACAAGATTACCGATTGCCCTGCCTCGTTATGCCCAGTTACGACGCGCCTGATATTCGCTACCATTTATTACTCCTCCGTCATGTTATCGCACGAATTATTAACGTGACATTCCTGGTAATTCTCCCTTTATCGCTTGTTCGACAAATTCAAGACGATCCTGGCCGAAGAACATTCGTCCGCAGACAAACATTGTTGGCAGACCGAATGCGCCCCGCTCAACTGCTTCCTGGGTATTCACAATCAGCGCGTTTTTAATTTCTTGGCGTTTTATTCCATTGCGATAGGCCTCGCCATCAAAACCGGAACTAGTAAGCTTTGCTACAAACACATCAACGTCTTGCATATTCACACCATCAACCCAGATCGACCGAAACACTAGCTCGCAATATTCGCTTAAACGCCCTTGATCGAGCGCCACATACGCCCCACGCATTAAAGGCATAGTGTTCGTAATACCAATCTTAGGAAAACCAAACACGACTCCATACTTCGCAGCCCAGATTTTTAGATCATCAATGAACCACGCCATTTTCTCATCAACCGCACCGGGTGGGGTGTTACCAGTTAGCTTGAATACACCGCCGAGCAAAATAGGGCGATAGATCAGTTCTGCACCGCTCCGTGCGCATATCCCGGGCAACTGGGTAGATGCAAGATATGAGGGGCCACTTCCGAAGTCGAAGAAAAATTCTAATGGTGTACTCATTGAACGCTCCCTTTTTTACGTTTTTTGTTACCGCACTAGACAGCCGAACCGGGAAACTGATAGTCGCCTATTTTTTCACGCAAGATTAATTTACTGATCTTACCCGTCGCGGTATAGGGCATCGCATCTATAAAAACAACGTCGTCCGGGATCCACCATTTTGCGACACGACCATTGAACCAATGGAGAAGCTCCTCTTTTGTTGCCTCTTGGCCCACTGTTTTTACTACCAACAGCAGCGGTCGCTCCTGCCACTTTGGATGATAGACTCCAATCACGGCAGCCTCGGCAACAGCCGGATGGGCGACTGCAGCGTTCTCCAGCTCAATCGAACTGATCCACTCCCCACCAGACTTAATCACGTCCTTGGTTCGATCGGTGATGCGAATAAAGCCTTCGGCGTCGATAGTCGCAACATCGCCAGTCTCAAACCAGCCATCGGTATCGTGCGCGGCACCCGGTCTATCCGGCTTGTAGTATTCGCGGATCACCCAATAGCCCCGCACCATCAACGAGCCAAACGCTATACCATCCCAAGGAAGTTCCTTACCTGCATCATCTACGATTTTTACCTCAACACCTGGGACAGGTCGACCAACGCTTTTAAACAGCTCGTCTTTTTCCGCCTGCGATAAACGCATCGATGCGGGTTTCGGACTGTTAGCCGATCCAATGGGACTCATTTCCGTCATGCCCCAGGCATGTTGAACCTCGACTCCGTGTTCGTCACGAAATTCTTGCATCATAGAAACAGGACACGCAGATCCCCCAGTGCCTGCCCGAACCATCGGCTTTAAACTCCGACCGCTATCTTTCACATATTGCAGCACTGGCGACCAAACCGTGGGTACGCCGGCACCCAGAGTCACACCTTCTTGGTTAATTAGATCGACTAATACTTTAGGATCGCTTAGCTTCGGCCCTGGCATCACTAGTTTAAGACCGATAAATGGAGCACTGAATGGGATACCCCAGGCGTTAACGTGAAACATCGGAACGACTGGCAAAATCGTATCCAAAGCCGACAGATTCAGCACGTCCGGCAACGAATGAGCGTAGGTATGTAGCATGGTCGAGCGGTGGCTGTATAAAGCTCCTTTCGGATTACCGGTAGTGCCGGACGTATAACAAAGACCACTTGCAGTATTCTCATTGAAATCGGGCCACTCGTAGTCAGCCGATTGCGCCGACAACAAGGTCTCAAAACAGTGTACGTTGGGAAGTGTAGTCGCTGGCATGTGCGTTTCCCCAATCATAACGACGTAACCTTTAACAGACGGGCACTGCTGCGCAATACCTTCCAGCAACGGCACAAATGCGACATCAGTAAAGATCCATTCATCTTCAGCGTGATTGATGATGTAGACCAACTGATCTGCGAACAAACGGGGATTTATCGTATGGTAAACGCGACCACTACAGGCGATACCAAAATACGATTCGAGGTGACGAAAGTCATTCCACGCCACCGTTGCAATTCGCGCACCGTTTGGTACACCAAGTGCATCTAGCGATTTTGCTAATTGGCGCGCACGGCGAAAACAATCCTTGTAGGTGTAACGATGGCGTGGGTGATCTACAGTGACGGATACCACTTCCTGATTTGCGTGATTAAGCTCCGCATGCAACACGATGGACTTGATTAACAATGGCACATCCATCATCAGGCCTTGCATCGATATCTCCTTTGCATAAAAACAGCATCAAAAATGGTTTCGAGTGACCGACATTATTCACCAACAAAACATTCACCCGATCCTGTGTATTTTACACGGATCTCTCTACAGGTATGATGTCTTGCCGGCTCGATAAATCGAAGCGGAGCGTTGACTGCTAAAGAGGGCTAGAAATATGAGTGATTCCGTACGCGAACCACCAATCGATTACATGCAACGTACCCGTGTTTACTATCAAGCACTGGAGTTCGGCGATCCGTATAGATGGGCCCACCACGACGAAATCCCGTTTGTTCGGTTCGTTAAACCCCTAAGCGAGGCCAGGATCGGCCTAGTCACAACCGCCGTGCCATTCGATCCTCAATTCGGTGATCAGGGTCCGGGAGCAAAATACAACGGTGCAGCCAAATTTTTTAAAGTCTATGCGAAATCGACTGTCGGACAACCCGACCTTCGCATCGCTCACATCGCTATCGATCGAGACCACACCACTGCTGCAGATCAAAACAGTTACTTTCCACTTGAGGCTGTGCGCAAAGCCGCTGCCAACGATAAGATTGGCAATGTCGCGCCGCGTTTCTATGGCCTTCCCACGGATCGGGAC